>DAOVQH010000106.1 GCA_030628755.1 Candidatus Cloacimonadota bacterium
ACCTGTTTGAAGACGGATTATACGAAGAAGCGATTATTGAATTTGAGAAGATCATTTCTGCATCTCCCACTTCTGTTGAAGCCCAGGAAGCGATTTTCTACATTGGAGAAAGTTATAGAGATAGGGATCAATTTGCCAGAGCTGAGATAACCTATAAAAGACTCTTAGATGGATATCCTGCAAGCTTTTTCAGAGATAAAACTCTCTATTATTTTGCAATGGTTCAATTTGAACAAAGGAAGCTTTGGAAAGCAGTGAATAATTTTGAGAAACTCATCGAGAAATACCCGCTTTCAAAATATGCCAAGCAGTCCCTTTCTTTTTATGTTCAATGCTTTTATGAATTGGGAGAGTATAACAAGGTTATTGTGAAAGGTAGAAAAATCACCAGGGATTATAAAGATTATCACAATATCCCAGATATTTATCTCTGGATGGCAAAAGCATATTTTGCAAATAACATCCCATTCGAAGGAAGAAAAACCCTGGATAAAATAATTGCAGAATATCCTGACCATAATACCCGTTGGAAAGCTCTGGAACTGGAAATAGACCTGATCGAAAAAGATAAAGGGAAAAAAGCTGCATCAGAGGAACTATCCAAAAGATTGGATGAAGATATCTCCCGGATCTATGAAGAAAAACTTCGTCTTAAATTAGCACATTATTTTATAAATTTGGGAGAATCTGAGCAGGCTTATCTTGAATTGGAAAAGTTGATTGAGAAATTTGGAAGTTCAGCAAACCTGGATAAGTACATAATCCTCTTTTCTAAGTGTCAACTCAAACTGGGAAAGTACAATGAACTAATTAATAATTTCGTTGAATTTAAGAAGGTTTTCAAAGAAAGTTCACTTCGTGCTGAGTATAATTTTTATCTTGCTTTAGCTTATTTTCATGTGAAAGACTACTCAAAGTCCAATAGTATTATCGAGGATATTTTAACTTATGCTGAAAATGAAAAAACTATCTATGAAACATATTTGTTGAAATCTCATATTTTAAGAGAAACAGGAAAGCTGAATGAAGCAGTTAAATCATATCAAAAATTGATAAATAACGGATATGCAGATAATGCTGAGCTCTTTTTTACAATAGGGGATATTTACTTTGAAAAATTTCAGAATTACTCTACTTCAATAAAATATTACCAAAGGGTTGTTACAGGATATTCATCTCAGAATTATCAACAGAAAGCTTCCTATAAAATTGCACTTTGTTATGAGAAACTTGAGAAATTTAGTGATGCAATAGCAGAACTCGACCAGATAAATTTGGATGAAGTTATTGATAAAGATTTCCGTGAGAAAATCCTTCATAAAAAGAAATATCTAAAGAAATTTAAACAAAAGGATTATAAAACTGCTTTCACGAAGTTGCTCAATTCATTTTTTGTTTACCTGGAAAATAACGATAAAATCCTTTTCCAGGGAAAAATGGTGAACATCTTGTCCGGTGATTTAAAAGAACTTGAGAAAGGTTTGAATTTGGTTAATAATGATACTGAATTGAAGCCTTTGAAAGCAAAGATTTTGTTGCGAATTGCCGAGAAATATAAATATGAAGTGGATAAAGAAAATGCGGATAACTATATTTTTAAAGCAAACTCGATTATTTCCAAACTACCTGATTCGAATCAGAAAACAGAATTACTGCTGTTTAAGGACATAATTGTTTCAGAAGAAGTTTCCGAAGATCTGGTCAGTAGAATAAAGGCTTTCATAAATTCCGATAATACTGCCCCAATGCGAAATGAATTCATTCTTGTTGTTTTGAATTTCTATTCAAATGATCCGGATTATGCTACCGAGTATTTTGAGATGCTACAAAAGGATGACAACATCGATGAAAGAGATTTTGTGAATTCCAAGATTCGACTTGCTGAATATTACTACAATATGTGTCAGTACGAGAATGCACTTCCTGTTTATGAATTAGTTCATTCCAAGATTAATCTTTCTACTCCGTATAAGCTGGTGGAATATGCAGTTGTTCTTAATGAAACCGGAAATCAAAAGGCTTCGATAGAGAAATTCACTTTACTTTTGAATAATGTGGAAGACTTACATGGAATAGGCTCTGTTGTGTTTTATTTTACCAAGCTCCTCCGAAACCTGGGGAAATTTGATGAAGCAATTAAATATGAGCAACTCTTTCCAAGTGAGAATAGGAACGATATTTACTATAATAGACTGGCAGGTGATTATTTGCAGATCGGTAACAAAGAAAAAGCAAAAGAATCACTTATGTACATCGTGGAAAAAGATAATGAAACATTAAGGAAACTTGCACAGCTTCAATTTGAAACCGGTGACCTGGAAATGGCAAAATATACTTTTGAAGAGCTTACAAAGAAGGAAAAAAATAACTTGAAAAACTATGAAATGCTGGGAAGAATTGCATTTATTCAGGAGGATTTTCTTGAAGCTTCTGTAAATTATAAAAAGATCGTTGAGAAGCTCAGCGATAAATTCACAATTTATGATAATATTTCACAAGTTGCAAAAGAAAACATCATATCATTATATCGCATAGAAAATCGACCCAAAGCTGAGAAGTTAACCAACAAATTTAAAAGAATATTATCAGCATATGATAAAAACGGGATTGAGCTGAGCAGGGGAATTTATTATATCAAGATCGATAAGAGAAAGGCTGAATCCATATTTACAAAACTTCTTAAGCAGAAGAACTTAAGCAGCAATGTTATGATCGAAGCTTATTTCTGGCGTGGCGTTGTTCGACTTGAAATGAAAAAAACAAAAGAAGCTGAATCGGATTTTGAGACAGTTGCAAATTCGATCGATGAGAATTTAAGTAATCAGGCTCGTCTTAAACTCGGTACGATTAATTTTTCTAATGAAAAATACCAGAAAGCTTTGAATTATTACTATAAGGTTATCGAGAATGATAAAACCGGAAAACTTGCCCTCGATGCTGCTCAAAATTTTGCCTATGTATGTAAAACTATCAAGGAATGGCAGAAAGCGGTTGCTGCTTATGAAATTATCCTGGAACGTTGGGGAGATGCGGAACTTGAAGCTAAAACTGTCTTTGATATTGCCTTCTGTCATTTCAGAGATAAAAAATATCAAAATGCTATAAAGATGTTTGAAAGGTCCATTTACGTTTTGAAGGATAGGGAACTTGAAGCAGAAGCTCAATACTGGATTGGAGAATCCTATTTTGGAATGGATGATTATGAAACTGCAGTTTCCGAATTCTTGAAGGTTGGATACAGCTACCAGGAATTTACTCAGTGGGCAGCATCTGCAGAACTCCGGGCTGGTGAAGCGTATGTGAATATGAAAAAGATAGACAAAGCAAAGCGAATGTATGAGCGTATTATCAGCAAATATGGAAAATTCAGCCAGTGGGGAGCAGAGGCAAGTAAAAGGTTGGAAAATCTGTAAAAGGGAAAACCTGACAGGTTTTGGGACTTTTGGAAACCTGTCAGGTTTTGAGGTTAGGTTTTGAGACTTTTGGAAACCTGTCAGGTTTTGAGGTTGGGTTTTGGGACTTTTGGAAACCTGTTAGGTTTTGAGGTTGGGTTTTGAGACTTTTGGAAACCTGTCAGGTTTTGAGGTTGAAACCTGTCAGGTTTTTCTCCTCGAATCTTGCTTAAACTTCCGAAGTTTTAAACTGTTCTTCTTGACAAATGTATTCCTCAAAAAACTATCAACCAGATTTTAGCAGTAAAGAGCGATGATTTCAGGTTCGATCCACTCGAATCTGACGGGATTTATGGGGAATTAATGATAGGAGTTTGTTGATGGATTCGAGTATGTTAATCAGACGCAGAGAAAAATTGGTAAAACAATTAAATGATGATGATATTGTTATTGTTTTTGCTGCATCTGAGCCTATTTATCCCCATTTTTTTTTACAAAATAATAATTTCTTGTATTTAACAGGATTGGAAATTCCCAATGCTGTCTTGATATTGAGTAAGGAAAAAGAAAAAAATATCTGTATGCTCTTTATCGAACGTGGAATTCCCGAACGAGAAGTGTGGGAAGGTAAAAAGCTAACAGTAGAAGAAGCAAAGCAAAAAAGCGGGATTGAAAAAATATCATACATTGACGAATTTGATAGAATTTCAAGTCTGGCTTTATTGAACAAAACGAAATGTTTTGTAAATGGTATTCAAACATCCCTTAACTCAAGTTTGAATAAGCAGCAGAATTTCATTAAGCAAGTTAGAGATAGATTTCCAAAGCTGCTGTTTGATGACATATCAGAAATAATACTTCCTCTCAGAACAATCAAGGAAAAATGGGAAATAAAACAGCTTCAGAAAGCGATAGATATTACTGGAAATGCTATTCATAGCATCATTAAAAGTGCAAAAGCCGGAATCATGGAATATGAACTGGAAGCGCTTCTTATTTATGAAGCAAGGAAAAATGGAGTTAAACACATGGCTTTCAAACCTATCATTGCCTCAGGAAAAAATGCTGCCACTCTTCATTATGAAAAAAATAATTCCAAAATCGGGAAGAACGATTTGGTTCTCCTTGATGTTGGTGCTTCCTGCAATAATTACAGTGCTGATATTTCCAGGACTTTTCCAGTTTCAGGTAAATTCACAAAACGGCAAAAAGCAGTTTATGAAGAAGTTCTAAATGTTCAAAAACAGATCATAAAGATGATAAAACCAGAAGTTGGTTTGAAAGATTTAAATAAAAAAACTATTGAATTGATTTCTGATGCCCTGGTTCGTCTAAAGCTTATCAAAGACAAAAAAGATTATAAAAAATATTATATGCACAATGTTTCCCATCATCTTGGAATGGATGCACATGATATCGGAAAAAGGGATTCTATTTTAGAAGCAGGAAATATCATAACTATCGAACCTGGAATTTATATTCCTGAAGAAAAAATCGGAGTAAGGATCGAAGATGATATTCTTGTTACAAAAGATGGATATAAAAACCTATCTGAAAACATACCGAAAGAAATAAAAGAATTGGAAAAATAACAGATTCCCACTTTCGTGGGAATGACAGAAATAAAAAGTAAGGAAAGACAATAGGAAAGAGGTAAGAAGATGAAAATTGCCATATCACCAGGGACATTTGATCCCATAACAAACGGTCATATTGACGTTTTAAAAAAGGCTTCAAAAGTCTTTGATGAAGTTATATTAGCTGTTGCTGATGATTCTGGTAAGAATACAATATTCAGTTTAGATGAAAGAGTTGAACTCTGTGAAAAATCAACCAAAGATATGCCAAAGATAAAAGTGATGAGATTCACAGGTTTAGCTGTGGATTTTGCAAAAAAAGTTAATGCAACTGTTATGATAAGAGGCTTAAGGGCTGTATCGGATTTTGAATATGAACTCTCGCTGGCTTTGATGAATAAGAAGTTATATCCCGAAGTTGATACTGTATTTTTTGTACCTGACAACAAATATCTATATCTCACTTCCACTATGATACGGCAGGTTGTTACTCTGGGTGGGGATATAGAAGACCTTATTCCCAAATGTGTTGAAGAAAAATTAATAGAAAAATTAAAAAAATAGGAGAAACTAATGAATAAAAAGAAATTAAATGTAAAACTGGATGAAAAAGTTGGAGAAGGAATTTATGCAAATTTTTTCATGATTTCAAATTCCCCATCAGAATTTGTTATTGATTTTGGCAGAATAGTTCCCGGGTTACCCAGTGCGAAAATTTACAGCAGGATTTTAACCACCCCTCAACATGCTAAACAATTCCTGCATTTACTCCAGAAGAACATAGAAAATTTTGAGAATAAGCATGGTGAAATTAATCTTCCCGGGCAACCGGAAGATAAAGATATCGGTTTTAAAAGGACAGGACAAAACTCTTGACCTGAGAAGAGAAAGAATACTTTTTGTTTTTTCTAAATTTTTTTGAGTATTTAATAGAAAAGGGTTCTGCAAAATAGAGTGTTTTTCACCTCACCTCAATACCCCACCAAGGCGGGTAAATCTCCTAAGAGGAGAGGAAGCACTTTACTGTCCTTCTCCTCGATAGGAGAAGGTCGGGATGAGGTGGATATGATAAGAAAATGTATATTGGCTGGAACATTAGCTAATTCCATAAATAAAAAGAAATTAACTGCCATATTCAAGGCAAGAGGTAGTCAGGATGATTTTTGTGATTTTAACTTATTTATTTTGTATAAGTTAGAAATTATACAGAATGCTTTTAATAGAAATATAAGGAGTCTTAACTGATGAAGAATAGGAAAATTCGCGGATTGATTATCTTTGTTGTTCTAGTTGTAACAGCATATTATTTTGCACCCCTTGTAATTCCGAATCTACCTTCTTTCTGGACAAGTAAACGCTTGAAACTGGGTCTGGACCTGCAGGGCGGCTCTCAGATACAACTGGAAGTTGATTATTCCAGACTTGAACTTTCTGAGAAGGAAAGAGAGGACGCTGTGAAAACTGCTCTCCAGATAATTAGAAACCGCATTGACCAGTTCGGTGTTGCTGAACCTTCATTACAGAGAGTTGGAAATACCAATAGAATTATTATCCAGTTGCCTGGTTTAAAAGATCCGGGTAGAGCAAAAGACCTGATTGGTAAAACTGCTATGCTTGAATTTAAATTACTTGCTTCAGGTGAACAGATGCAGGAAACTTATGAGAAACTTGATAAATATCTTCATGAGAATCTGGATAAATATGAGTACTTAAAAGAATTTGCTGATATCGAAGAGGAAGAGGTTATCGATATTCTCGAAACTATAGATGAAGAGGAAGAAATTGAAGAAATAAACAAAATATTTACGAATCTCACATCCTCCGAAGATGGCTACCCGATGATAATTGAATATGAAAATATTCCTGCATTTAAAAAACTTCTTAAAGACAAAGATTTCCTCATGAATGTTCCAGCAGGATTGCAGTTGGCGATTGAAAAAGAAAATAAAAATGATGTTTATGCTCCACGTAAAATCTTTATTCTTTTTAAAAAAGCAGAAATTACCGGTAAATACCTTGAGAATGCAATCACAAGAATCGGGCAAGGATATACTCCTAAAGACCAGGGACCTTATATACTGCTGAAGTTTAACAAGACAGGTGCCAGGAAATTCAAAACCATCACAGGACAAAATATAGATAAGAGGTTAGCAATATTACTGGATGATGTGGTTTATATCGCCCCGGTAATTGAAACGAGAATTCCAAATGGTGAAGCCAGGATTACCGGTTTATTTACAATTGAAGAATGTCATGACCTTGTGATTGTACTCAATGCCGGTAGTCTCCCTGCTCCTGCAAATATTATTGAAGAAAGAACAGTGGGTCCAACACTTGGTTCAGATAGTATAAAAGCTGGTGTATTTGCTGCTATTATTGGAATGGCAGCAGTCGTGCTTTTTATGATCGTTTACTATGGTCTTTCAGGTTTTTTAGCTGATATCGCAGTATTTATAAATGTAGGATTTATAATTGCTATCATGACAATGCTGGAAGGAACGCTTACTATGCCCGGTATTGCTGGTATGATCCTTACGATGGGTATGGCAGTAGATGCTAATGTGATTATTTTTGAACGTATCAGAGAAAACCTGAAACTGGGAAAAACTATTAGAACCGCTGTTGATAGTGGGTTTAGCCGTGCGCTTGTTACAATCCTGGATGCCAATATCACTACACTTATTACTGCATTGGTTCTTTATCAATTCGGAACTGGTCCAATAAAAGGTTTTGCTGTAACATTATCTATCGGTATTGTTGGTTCCATGTTTGCATCTATTGTACTGGTGAAAGCTATTTTTGATGGATTTATTATCAATATGGCAAGGAATAAACTGAGTATCTAGGGGGATTA
>DAOVQH010000304.1 GCA_030628755.1 Candidatus Cloacimonadota bacterium
GCAGTGATATTTATGCTTAAAAAGAAATCTGCAAAACAATTATCCTTTGAAGAAGCTTTACCTGAGATTGAGGAAATCTTTACAGCCAAAAAACGGTTTGAATCAGCAAAACAATTTATATCTGAATTGAGAAATAAAATTGCAAAGGGATGTGATCCTGATTCTCTATTATTTTACCTGGGTGGGTGGAAACGAGCTAATGATCTCACTTTAAATAGTAAAATCCCCGGAGTAGATTTCAGTAAGATAATCCTGAAAGATATCTTAAAACGTGAAGAAAGTTACTGCAGTCCTGTATTTCCTATTAACCAGAATCAGTTACTTTTTTATTACATCAACCGCTTAAAACGTCCAACTCAAAATGAATTTTATGCTCAGAAAAATGAATTCAAACAAAAAATTATAAACAGAAAATACAATAAATGGCTTCAACAATATGAAGTGCAAGTGGGAGTGAAAATAAATTAGTAATTTGATTTTAAATTATATGAAAAATATAAAAGCTGTTATATTCGATATGGATGGGGTTATTATCGATAGTGAACCCATTTACTTTCAGATTCAAAAGAAGGTTTTCGACAAATTAGGATTTTATGTATCTGAGGAAGAATACAATACATTCATAGGTTTGGGTGTAAGAACAATGTGGGAAAGGTTAAAATCCACCCGGAATCTTTCTCAATCCATTGAAGAGCTCATAGGATTCAATAATAGTATGATACTCGACTTTTTCAAAAAATACGGGGAAATAAAAGCTATTCCCCATTTCAGAGAATTTCTGAATTCATTACTGGAAGAAGGAATAAAAGTAGCTGTTGCTTCCTCCACTTCAAAAGCTACAATTGAGATTATATTAAAGAAGCTAAATTTACTGAAACTATTTGATGTTATTATTAGTGGTGAAGAAGTAAAGAATGGAAAACCTGCTCCTGATATCTTTTTAGAAACAGCTCTACGTTTGAAATTACCTTCGGAAAACTGTATTGTAATTGAAGATTCAAAAAATGGAGTAATAGCAGCTAAGAATGCCAGAATGAAATGTATTGGGTTTTTAAATCCCAATTCCGGAAGTCAGGACCTCTCCAAAGCAGACAGGGTTATAAAATGTTTTTCGGAAATTAAAATATCTGACTTCAAATCCCTTTAAAAGAATGAAATAGTCTGTGAGGTTTTTTATGAGAAAGTTGTATCTATTCTTTATTATTTTTTTTATATTTTCTCTTCTATATGCATCCCAAATAGATACACTGTACATCCTGCAAACAACTGATGTTCACGGTAATTTATTTCCCTATGATTATTTTAAGGATGAACCTGCAGACCGGGGTCTTGTAAAAGTCTATACACGTATCCTGGAATATCGCGATCAACATAAAAATGTTATGCTGGTAGATAGTGGTGATATGATACAAGGAACTCCCTTAACCTATTATTTCAACAGAATAGAAATCGAGATACCACATCCTATTGTATTAGCTATGAATTACATGGGCTACGACGCTTTTGCTGTGGGAAATCATGAGATTGAGCAGGGAGTAGCTACATACAAAAGAACAGAAAACGAATCGAACTTTCCCTGGCTTTCAGCAAATTCTGTTTTAAAAGATGGAAACTCATTCTTCAAACCTTATACTGTAATTACAAAAAACGGTCTTACGATTGGAATAATCGGGCTCACAACACCGGGAATCCCTATGTGGTTGGATGAATCGCTTTATCCTGGAATTACCTGGAAAGATATGGTCGAAACTGCGAAAATCTTTGCAAAAGAGCTTCGTCCTAAAGTTGATATTTTAATTGGTATTTTTCACTCCGGATTCGATGAGAAGGAAGGTGCAGAAAAAAGCAGACTGATGGGTTTACCTCTTGATAATGCTTCAGGACTGGTTGCAAAAAACGTCAAAGGCTTCGATGTTATTTTTGGAGGACATACTCATCATATCAAACCCAAAGAAAAATTAACAATTTTCAATCCAGATGAAACTCTAAAAGTAATTTCCGGATGCTGGGCAAGAAATCTTGGAGTAGCTCGAATCATTTTCGAGATTGACGGGAAACAGCTCACAATACTGGAAAAAACCGGATGGATAGAATCGATCAAAGATACAAAACCCTCTTCTGAAATTATGGAACTAACTAAAAAATACCATGAAAAAACTTTAAAATATATACGTAAAGAGATTGGAACTATCGAAGACACTTTAAGTGCAAAGTTCTCACGATTCAAAGATACTGCTTTTATTGAATTAATAAACAAAGCTCAAATGGATTATACTGGAGCTGAAATTTCCTTTGCTGCCTGCTTCAATTCAAATGTGAACATAAAACCGGGAAAAATTCGGATAAAAGATATTTACAGCATGTATGAGTATGAAAACTTTCTTTATATGCTGGAAATGACAGGTAAACAGATCAAAGATTTTTTGGAGTATTCAGCTCGTTATTATCTATGGGATGAAAAGAAGGTTTCTCCAAGTCCAAAAATTGCAGGTTATAATTACGACATGGCTGAAGGTATCAATTATTTCATAGATATAACGGAGAAAGTTGGCAATCGTATAAAAGAGTTATCTTTAACAAAAACCGGAAAACCCATAAAAATGAATCAAATATACAAAGTCGCAATGAATAGTTATCGAGCCAATGGTGGTGGTGGACATATAGCTGCTGCAAATGCTGAGAATGCTCGTGTTATTTTCAAGTCCAATATGGAAATGCGAAATATCCTTGCAGATTATATTTCAACAACTGGCAAGATTAAATCAAAAGTTGATGAAAACTGGAAGATTATTACTAAATGAATATAGGATTTGACATAATAGAGTTCAAATTTAATTTTGGGATTTAAGAAAACAATGAGTTATGCAAAATTGATAATTTCACTTCATTTGTCATTCCCGTGTAAACGGGAATCCATTGAAATAAAGGACTTTGGATTCCGCATCATCCGTCAGTAGCCGGAGTAAACAGTACAGAATGACAACAACAGGTTATTTTGCCTAACTCATTTTTTTCTTAACTTCCAAAATTAAATTTGAACTCTATTGTGTCAAATCCTATATTCATTTAGTAATTATCTTCC
>DAOVQH010000138.1 GCA_030628755.1 Candidatus Cloacimonadota bacterium
CCTGTGGCAACAGCAGCATTCAAAGATTCCATATTATTATTAAGAGGGATTCTAATTTTATATTCAGCGATTTCAAGAATTTCCCGGGAAACTCCAAAAGCTTCTGAACCAATAACCAGGATGATGTCTCCTGAAGGTAATTTGAAATTAAAAAGATTTTCAGCTTCTTTTAAAGTTGTTACCACTATCTTTGATTTTTGTTCTTTCAGCCATAAAAAATCATGAATTTCAATGGGAAATGAAAAAACAGTTCCCAGAGATGAACGAATAACCTTGGGATTAAAAATTTCACAACATCCTGGAGAAAGAATTATTCCGTTAATTCCTGCTGAAGCAGCAGTTCGGATTATTGCTCCCAGATTTCCCGGTTCTTTGATGTCATCGAGATAAAGAAGAAATTTTCTATATGTTATTTCTCGAGTTTCAGTTTTTACAAGAGCAGCGATTTCTTGAGGATTTTTTGTTGATGTTATTTTTTGAAGTTGATAAGGTTTGATGAAAAATATTTTATTTTGAGGAAATGAATCTAAAAAAATGTTCTCTGAAATAAAAATCTCTTCAATCTCAACGTTATTTCTGAAAAGTTGTTCAATCAAACGACGACCTTCCACAATAACATATTTTTCTCTAAACTTTTTCTGTTTGAGTTTTGCTAATTCTTTTATGCGATTATTGCTGATATAATTCATACAAATACCATTTGCTCTCTTTTTTATTATCTCAAAATCAATAAATAATAATAAATATCAAAAGTCAATATGAATTATCGAATAGCAAAAAAAACTTAACAAGTTTTTGAAACTTGTTAAGTTTCATTTCTTGTTAAATGTAAAATCATTGACATAGAAATATACGAAAATATTTAAAGTTAAGTGTGAAGTTAGCGTATCATAATTTATGAAAGATTATGAAAAAATGTTTTCAAAGGATAATAAAATTGGTTGAATATTGTAACAGCAAGTGTTCCTATACCTTAGGTAAGGATTTATTAATTTGGAAGTTTCATAGAAATCACATCAATAACCCACTTCTTTAGGAGTGGGATGCGAGATTATATAAGAAAGACAATACGCCGTTTACGGCGTTCTGACAATAAATAGGAACTTTCCGAATCTTAGTTGAGAGAATTCCTGTTATGGAAGCTTCGGAAAGGAAAAAAAGGAGATAGTTAATGAATCTTAATGAAGCAAAATACTCAAAGTATGCATTAGTTCGGGAAATGATGGATACCATCGAGGTAGTGAAAAATTTTAATCCGAAACAGACAAAAGAAGTGGCAGAGAAAATTGAATCTGCCGGCAGACTTCTACTTACAGGTGAAGGTTCCAGTCGAATCTTCCCGGCAAAGAATGCTATTCGCAAAGCACTTACTTGGGGGCTGGATCTCAGCATTACCACTGACGGTTCCCGTCAATCTGCCCAATATGATCTTTCAGAATTTGCTGTTTTCTGTGCGTCAAACTCAGGACGAACCAAAGAGGTCGTATTACTTGCGAAGAAGCTGGCTGAAATTGGAAATGAAAATCGTTTTGCTTTATCTGCTAACAAAGGAACACTTCTGGAACAAGCTTGCAAAGAGACGTTTATTCTAACCTGTGGTTGGGAACAAGCTGTTGCAGCTACAAAGAGTGTGATTGAACAAGCTCTGTTTTATGAATCGATCCTCTGGCATATAAATAAGAAAAATACTGCAATAATGTGTTCGGAATTGGCAGTAAAGATTGAAAAGGCACTTACAATGCAGATTGAACCGAACATTATCGAAGCCGCAACTAAAGCTTCAACCATATATTTCGCAGGTTACAATGATGGTGTGGCTGAAGAGCTAACCCTGAAAACAAATGAAATCACCCGTAAAAAGTCGGACTACCTGGAGGGCACGTATGCTGTTCATGGTATTGAAGAAGTAATGAATAAGAACGACATTGTTTTTGTAATAGATCCGATTGATGATGAAATAGAGAAATTTCAGGATGTTCTGGTTAAGGGTGTGGGACTGACAGTAGTAGCCATTGCAGACAGAAATACTCCTTTTACTACTATACGTGTTCCGGATGCTGGTGAGATGAATCCTTATGTATATTTAAGTGCAGGATGGAATTTATTAGTGGAAATCGGTTTGGCTTTGAGTATAAATCTGGATAAACCCGAACGTGCACGAAAAGTAGGTAATGAGTTTATTGGATAACACATAAGATTTTAACGTGTTATTTACTCTTTTAGGGAAAAAATACTCTAGCAATTTCTTCATCCAACCATTACTAAGGGCTCCGACCGTTCGCAAGGTTTATCCATTTTCCCTTATAAATGAATATCTTTTATGAATTTATAGTATCAGGATATTCAGGTAGTGTAACATAAATCATGAAAGTTTATGAAAGAATAAACAGAAATAAAATTAACCACGAAGCTCACAAAAAAGCACGAAGAAAAATAAAAATATTCTTTGCGTTACTTCGTGTTCTTAGTGGCTGGTAGTAATAAGGAGTTCAAATGAAGAAAATTATATTACTCATATTTCTGCTTATAATATCAATATTATGTGCAGAATATATTGAAAAAGAGCAAGCAATAAAAATGCTTCAACAGGCAAAAGCAGAGGATTATCCGGAAAGCAATGAAATTTATATTTCCAATGGAATTGTCAATCTGGATGAATACTGCCTGGGATATGAGATTTCCGAATCTTATAAGAAAATTCTAACCGAAGGTGCTAAAAAAGACAACTCTGTATTGTTTTGGTATGATACCAATTATGGAGAAAAAGAAGTTTTAACCATTGAACTTATCAAGAAAAGCGGTGAAATAATTTCTTTTGATCCAAACGAGATTTTGCAGGAAAAAGATAATAGCTTCATGGGTTGGAGCAATATTTATTCTGAAACATCCAAAATCCTGACTGCTGAAATTCCCAATATAGAAATTGGTGATATCGTTTATACTAAAGAAAAATATATTATTAAAAAAGCAAGAATGGAAAACAATTATTTTACTGCTTTTAATATTGAACCTTGGTCGAAGTATCTCAATGATTATTTAGAAATTACCATTCCCAAAAGCAAGAAATTATTCATCCATGAAATTAACAAAAAGGATTTTCCCTATGATTTTTCTAAAGAAGAAAAAGATAGAAATATCATCTATAGCTGGACCACGAAAAAGAATCCCAAGATAATTTACGAACCGAATATGGAAATGTTCAATTTATTTGCATTTCATATAAAGATAACAACCGTGGAAAGCTGGGAAGAAATTTCCCGCTGGTATTACAACATTGTGAAGCCGCACATGGAAGTGAATGATGCAATTAGAGAAAAAGTTCAAGAATTAACAAAAGGTATTTACTCACGCAAAGAGAAAGCAGCAAAATTGTTTTATTGGGCTGCACATAATGTTCGTTATCTGGGTGTTGATAAAGAAGAAAACAGACCCGGATTTGAACCGCATGATGTAACTTATACATTTGAAACCAGAGGTGGAGTCTGCCGCGATAAAGCTGCATTATTAACTGCAATGCTGAGGGAAGCAGGAATTGGGTCCGATGTCATTTTAATTTCTTCCGGTTCCAGGTTAAATCCCAAGGCGCCGATGTTGTGGTTCAATCATGCCATTACAGTTTCTTATGATGAGGAAGGTAAACCGGAATTTATCTTTGACCCCACGGACGAAAATACAAAAGATTTCCTACCTAAATATGAAGAAGACAACTCTTATTTAATTGCATCTGAAAAAGGTGATACCCTGCGAACCACCCCCATCTCTAATCCATTAGATAATAATTCAACTGTAAATATCAATCTGAAAATCGATGAGAATTATAATGCGACCGGAACTATAGAATATCTCTTTTCCGGGTTTTCCGATACAGTGATAAGATCACGACTATCAAGACTTAATAAATACGAGTTCAAAAAAACAGTTTCAAAGTTTGTGAGCGAATTACATCCAAATACTAAATTGATCAGTTTTGACTATGTTGATCCTGCAAATAAAGAAGAAAATATGAAGATCTATGCTGATATTAAAATTGAAAACTACATTTCAGCATTCGGGAACAGCATTTTCATTCCTTTTGAACCTTCCCGTTTGAATCTCAATTTTTTCTATAACTATATGATGCAGCCTTTTGGATTAAGCGAAAGAAAATATGCTTTTAAACTTATGGGTGCTTTCAGTTTTGATATTAATTATGAAATCGAGTTTACGAAAAACCTTGAATCGCCATCTGTGCCAGATTTGGATCTTCTCGATTTTGAAGGCTTTAAGACCACATTTAAATCTGAACATAAAGGAAATAATATGAAATTTAACTATCATTTTGAAAATAATAAAATCCATTTTAAGAAAGAACAATTTCAGGAAATAAAACAGAAACTGGCAAATTTAACGAAATATGAAAACCTTTATATTATTGCCAATATTGGAGGAGATAATGATTAAGAAAACATTCGCTTTGCTGCTGGTTGTTTTTGCATTTAGTTTATTTGCCGATAGAATAGATGATATCATCAGGGATGTTCCCGGAATCGAAGAATATCCCGATGCTTCCGCTTTGAACGTGCTAACCGAGATCAATATGACTGTGGAAGAAGATTTCAGCTTCCAAAGACATATTTTCTATGTAAAGAAAATACTGAATTACAAAGGTAAGAAACGTTATTCTGATGTGAAAATAAGTTATAATGCGGATTTTGAAGAAATAGAATTAGGACACTGTTTTACGATCGATACGGAAGGGAACAGGATTGAAATTCCTGAAAATCAAATTCATGATATGAATGATATGGAATCGATCTTGTCTCCGGATTATATAAATTTCCGTGAAAAGATCATCAATTTCCCGCAGATCGAACCGGGATATTTTGTGGTGGTAGATTATACTATTACCAATAAAAGATGTGAGCCGGTTAATGGTGTTGAACATTTAAAAGAGACCAATCCGTATTTGAATAAGATATTCACGATAAAATTTCCCAAAAAATTCAAATTAAATTATCATTACGATAAAGATGTTGTTATATTCACTAAGAAAAAAGAAGGAAAATTTAATGTTTATTCGTGGAATGTGAAAAACACAGAAATCTATAAAGAGGAAAATAATTCTCCATCTCTTCTAATTTCCGGCACTCCCATAGTTTTCAGTTTTTATAAGGACTGGCATGAATTGGCTGTAGAGAAACTATCAAAATTGAAAAATATTGAAACAGATATTTCCATTACTGAACTGGCAAAAACAATCACAGAAAACTGCGAGAATGATGAATCTAAAGTTTTAGCAATTTATAAATATATGGCAGAAAATTTCAATGAAAAGAAATCATATACTTCTGAAATAGATTTCACACCGGAACCGTTGACTGAAGTTTTCGAGAAAAAATTCGGTTCGGAAAAAGAACTCACAGCTCTATTTATTGCATTATTAAAATCCGCTGGAATAAAAGATGTTTATCCTGCTGTGATTCTCTCTAAAAATAACAGGTTCTCTGAAATACAGGAAAAATATGCTGTAAATAATTTCATGGATAGGATCTGCGTTTTCCGGAATAATGATCTCTATTGCCCTGGAAACAGTTATATGCCTTTTGCATTCACAGGAAATAATGAAGCAAATGTTCTTGTTGGCAACGATAAATATGAATTGATAAAATATAAAACAGAAAATGCTGTCTGCGAAGAAAATACTTACAATTACTTTGTTGAAGATAATTCTGCAAAAATCGAAGTTGAATCCGAATATTCAGGCAATATGAATTTTCAAAAAAGACAAATGTTTCTGAATATGCCCGATGCTCAACGAAAGATCTGGTTCAATCAATTTCTTGGAGAAAAATCAGCGAAACTCACAGATGGTCCTAATTTCTTGAATTTTGATAAGATCGAAGACGATTTGAAAATGACCTATACGCTGGAATATAGAGATTTCCTGGTTGATCAGAAACCATATAAATATTTCAAATTGCTGTCACCGAATTTCTCTTTGGATGTTGCGCTCGATGAAAGAGACAATAATTATCAGATCTCTGATAAAATATTTATCAGGGAAAACTTCATCATCGATATCAGTGCTCTATCTAAAAGATCTGATAAAATGGAACTTCTGAACAGTATAAAAAATAATCTCCAAGAATTTGTAAGCAACGATAAAACTGCCTATTTCAAAATGGAATCCAAAATTGAAGACGGGAAAATAATAGTTAATAGAGAAATTTATATCCCGGAATGTATTATTTTAAATAAGAAATATCCGGAATTCAAGCAGTTCATACTTTCAATCCAAAACCCGATAAACAACATGATTTTTTTGAAATAATGAAGACTGAATTTTTGTTCGAAATCATTGAAATGGGTAACGTAGTGTAATATAATTTATGAAAGATCATGAAAATAAATTTCATAATTATGATAAAGGTCATTTGTAATGTGAAGTTAGAAAACAGCAGGATAATCAATAACCCACTCCTTTAGGTGTGGGAAGCAAGATTAATAAAGAAAAGATAATACGCCGTTCACGGCGTTCTGACAAAAAAAACATAAGCGGTAACTTTCCGAATCTTAGTTGAGAGAATTCCTCTGATGGAAGCTTCGGAAAGGATTTGAATTAAAAAGGAGTCTCCAATGAAAAAGTTAAACCAAGTTTTTATTTTGATCATTTTATTATCCTGTTTTGCTTATGCCCAGGAATATGATCCTGTGGCTGATGCGGATGCAGTTGTCATTTCAGAAAATGTTCGCTTCACCGTGCTTACATCAGGGGTTATTCGAATGGAGTGGGCAAGGGACGGTATTTTTGAAGACCATGCAACTCTTGTTTTTGTAAACAGGAAACTTCCTGTTCCCGAATTTAA
>DAOVQH010000312.1 GCA_030628755.1 Candidatus Cloacimonadota bacterium
ACCATCTTTCAAAAGGAAAAATAATTCTTTATCATCAATTTCGAGAACAAATTTCATGAAATCGTTAGAAAGTGGCGTCCTAATGAAAGCAAGTTTTTGAAAATATTTATAGCTCTTTTTGGAAAGGTGAGTCATCCTTAAATATATAGAGTGTAAGACTTCTTCTGGAAGCTTATAGTCATCCAGATTATAATCAAAATTGAATTTATTTGAATCCCAGATTATTCTTTTTTGAGTTAGATCAATTAAAATCTGTTCAATAAACAAGGGATTACCATTAGATCTTTTCCAAATTTTCTCAACAAAATTTTCGGGTGGAGTTTTCATTAGAAGCCCGGAAACATACTTTTTTGCTTGTTCAAAACTTAATGCTTCAATTTTTATCTGTACGGGATGAATCAAGCCTTCCAGCTTCCTGGGGTCACTCAAGCTAAATAATATTAAGACTGGACGATTGGTTATCTCCTTGGAAATGAAATTAACAAAATCAAAGGCTTCTTTATCCAAATGTTCGGCATTACGAATTATATAGATAATTGGTTTTTCTTCTGAAAGATGGAAAATAAACCTGGATGCTGATTGGAAATCAATTTCCAGTTCTTCTTTATTTTCAGTTAATTCCTCAGCAATTTCTTCTGATTTGAAAAGGTATTCGCTTAATTTTCTGGATATGTGAGTAAGATCGGATGCAAGTTTTTTGTTACTTTTTGCTGCAAAATGGAATTCTTTTAGAAGAGCAAAGAAAGGATCTTTATGCTTTGGTCCACATTCATAATCAAAAATGTAGTATTTATCTGATAAAATGTGATAACGGAATAAGGTTAGAACGTTATTTTTCCCCAATCCCTCTCCAGCAGTCAATGATATGATCTTACCATTACCTCTGGTTATAATAGGAACATAATCCAATAACTGATGAGAATAATCTTCACGAACAATGTAGTCACTAAACCTGATATTATTAACCACAGACCATTTCCTGGAGAAGGGATATTTCTTGGGCTGGATTTGATTTATGTAAGCAATTATATTTTCTACATTAGTAAATCTGTCTTCCGGATTTCTTTCCAGTAACTTTAAAATGAGCTTTTCTAATCCATCTGGAATATTAGGATTTAACTCCCTGGGGAATTTAGGAAACAAATTAAACCTATCTCCTGCCATAATAGCTGAAATTTGTTCTACAGTGAATGGCAAAGTGCCTGTGGTTATTTTATAGAAAATTACTCCAAGAGAATAAAAATCACTTTGAGTTACAACTTCATTGTTTATATATACTTCCGGAGCGATATATGGTAGAATACTTCCCACTCTCTGATTAGATCGTTCAATATCTATCTTGGTAAAACCATAATCCATAACTTTCAGGATAGGTTTGTTATCTTTGATTCTATAAACTACATTATTGGGTTTGAGATCCCGGTGAATTATATTCTGACTATGAAGTGCATTCAGAGCATAACAAATCTGAACAATTATATCATACAATAGCTCCAAACTGGATTTTTTGAATTTGAAGCCGGTAAGGGTTTTCCCCTCAAAATATTCACTTAAACAATAGATATGTTTACCAAAGTTTCCAAAATCCGATACATGAATAAGATTAGGATGTTGTAGCTTTGTTATGTGGTGCATATTCTCTGCAGAGAATTTTTCATACAAACTATCAGCATCGATCATCTGGAAAAGCTTAAGTGAATAAATCTTGTTGGTTCTTAAATCCCTTACTTTATATACAGTTGCCCATACACCGGCACCGAGCTCTTTTAATACTTTATAACGGGAGTCTATAATCATTTTTGCACTCCTTTATTTCGAAAAACTATTAATATAACTTATAGTTCATTGTCAAGAAAGTGATGTGAGAAATTATTATGCAATAAAAAAATGTAATTTTTTTGAACTATTGGAATTAATAAATTTTACCCTGCTCGTTACAAAACTCTGTTTGGTAATGCCATAATGCTTGAAACAGAATTTCATTACGTTACAAAACGGAGTTTTGTAACGAGCACTAATTTAAATATACATAGCAAATAAAAAAGAATTGACGGATAAGAACTATCTAAATACAAAAAGCAAAAAATTCTAAAGGAGCTTTATGAAAGCAATTATATTGGCTGCAGGAATAGGAAAAAGACTTCAGAAAATATCGGAAGGTCTTCCAAAAAGCATGATCAAGATTGGTAAAAGTTCAATTATCCATCATCAAATCGAAAGCTGCTTAAGAGTTGGAATTACTAATTTTGTGATAGTTCTGGGATACAAAAAGAATATAATAGAAAAACATGTTTTAGAAAAAATCAATGAGAAACAAGTGGTATTTGTTGAAAATCCCATTTATGATAAAACTAATACCCTTTATTCATTATGGTTAACACGAAATTATTTTAATGAGGATTTTATTTATTTCAATGCTGATGTACTTTTTCAGAAAAACTTATTAGAAAAGATTACGAATAAATCCGATTATTCTGAACTCCTATTGGA
The DNA here is from genome assembly GCA_030628755.1 of Candidatus Cloacimonadota bacterium. Classification (GTDB taxonomy): domain Bacteria; phylum Cloacimonadota; class Cloacimonadia; order Cloacimonadales; family TCS61; genus JACNIV01. The sequence continues at coordinate 2,491 of DAOVQH010000312.1, forward strand.
AACAAAATCCTGCCATCATGAAGAAGTAAAAATGATTATCGATGAAAACTCAAGAATATTGGAAATCGGGAAAAATCTGGATGTTGCAAAATGTGCTGGTGAATTTATTGGAATTGGAAAATTTAAAAAAGACGTTCTTCCAAAATTTGCAGAGTATTTACAATTTGGGGTAGATACTGGGCAATCAAATAATTACTTCGAATATGCTGTTAACCTTCTGGCAAAGGATGTGGTTCTGAAAGCTGTTCCAACAAATGGTATTCCATGTATTGAGATCGATTTCCCTGAAGATCTGAAAAAAGCGAAGGAGATGTTCTCCCTGTAAATCAGGATTTTTCTAAGATGAAGAAACTGCTTTTTGTTGGCATTAATGCAAGATATACTCATTCAAACCTGGCAATCAGATACCTCAGAAATTTCGTTAAGGATTTACATTATAAAACAA
>DAOVQH010000144.1 GCA_030628755.1 Candidatus Cloacimonadota bacterium
ATGGCTGGTGGAGGTAATGGTAGCCCCGGTTTTGGTGCAAATACAGCTGAAGCAAAGAGAACTGTTGGTAGATGGCTAGGATTAGATGCAAATGGTCAATTTACTAATGATAACGCATTCTATCATATGTACTATCTTTATGACAAAGATCGCATAATAATAGCAGCTTGGGGAAATGAAAAAGGACAAAACCCAAGTTATACAAATTGGAGTGACCCCGGAGCAACCAGACGTGGGAATATCGCGTGCTATATACAAATTTTTCCACAACTTACCCCCATAAATCGGATTGTCTGTTTGAATTAGTTAAATTAGTATCGGTTAGCCTCAGTGAACAAAGATGGGGATAAGGCCTCATACTCGTCACATAGCTCCTGTATGCCAGGGCGCAGTTTACGGAGACTGGCTATGTGATGCTAAATTTCGTAGCTTTGCTACCAGTTTAATATAAACAGCAGGAGCTGTGAGGAATGTCGAGCCAAGTCCTGCTTTTTAGACTTAACCCCAAACGAAGTTAGGGTTGAGAATAGACATATTCTATATTTATCTACCATAAACTTATGTGTAAAAAAAAGAAAATTCCTATGCAATTGAGCTACCTTACCCGACATGTAGTGATCGTCTCCGGCAACTGCTGACTCATTGCAGGTTCTACTAAAAAGAGAAAAATTTAATCAATCATCCGATTTCCTAAAAGGTAATTATGAACTTCTCATTACTGATTTTTCTCTATTTTCAATATGCATACTATTGAGCAAACTGAAAGAATTCAATCTTTTAGATAGTTTTATTTCAGATATTCTATCCAGTGATTTCATTACAATCATTGGAATTGAGCCTTCAGAGATCAAGGAAATTATTGATATTGAAAAAAAGATTAATCTGGATTTTGATGATGCTTACCAATATTTTATTGCAATTAAAAAGAATCTTGTTATTGTTAGTTATGATAAAGATTTTGAAAAAATACCTGAAGGCGCAAAAACACCTGAAGAAATTATTAAAGTTGTTAACAAAAAATAAAGTTGAAATAAACACATAAATCAAATTCAAGTTGTACAAATTATATTCCAATTATTGAAGCAATTCAATAAATCTCAACTAATTAGTGTTCATCCGTAAAGTGCCGTTTCGAGTTGTCCGTTCTCCGTAGCATACTGCGAAGGATGAATAAGGAGCTTGCGACGATCCCGACATGTCGGGAAGGTAGCTTGAATACGCACTTTGTCTTCCCGATAAATCGGGATCGTTCCCCCGATACGGTCATTCTTCCCTACGGGGTAAACTTACGAGTCGAAAAACCTTAGTTTACGGATGGACACTAATTAAATTTGGATTAACTTACAAACACTAATGTTTTTAGATTTTTTATATTGACTTCTACTTCCTTAATAAAGAAAAGGTTTTTGATATTTATTGATAATTAATATGGAGGAATAAAAATGAGGAAAATCTTTTTGGTAATTGCATTGGTAATAATACTGAGTTCTGTGGCTGTTGCTGAAACATCGAATATGGCTTATATTGATACGGAAAGAATTATGATGACCAGTTCTGACACCCAAGAAGCTCAAACTATTTTAATGAATGAGAAACAGAAGTGGGAACAGGAAATTACAGAAATGGATGCAGAAATTGAAGCCTTAATTGCAGATTATGAAAGCAAGAAATTGATTCTAACTGAATCCGGAAAACAAGAAGCTGAAAATAAAATAACAGAACTCACCCAACAAAGACAGCAAAAAATACAGGAAATTTTCGGTGAGAATGGAAAATTTTTCCAGAAACAAAACGAACTGCTCGAACCTATTCTTAATAAATTAAAAAATGTAATCGAAAAAGTGGCTGTTGAAAATAATTATACTATAATCTTCGATGCTGCTGCTGGTGGTATTCTTTATGCCAAACCCAGCCTGGATATTACTGACCTTATAATGGACGAATTGGAAAAAGCTATAGAATCAGAATAAAAAGATTTTATGAAGATTTTCAAAGTTCCGCTCACTCCCGAGCAAATAGCAACTCAACTTCAATGTAAATCTATCATTAAAAAAGATATAAAACTAACAAATGTTGCTGAGCTAAATGAAGCTGACAAAAATTCAGTTTGTTTTTTTGAAAATCCAAAATTCCAGGAAGATCTGAAAGCAACAAAAGCCGGTCTGATCTTTGTTCCCAAAGATTTCGATATAACTTTAAAACCAGATACAAATCTAATTTTAATAGATAAACCCTACATCAGTTTCATGATGCTGGTAAAAACCTGGTTGAAGCTAGAAGCTCCAGTACAAAAAAGTGAAATCGCTAAAACTGCAATAATTTCAGATTCTGCGAAAATCGGGAAAAACGTTATCATAGGACATAATTGCATTGTTCACGATAAAACAGAAATTGGTAATAATACGATTATTGAGAGCAATTCTGTAATAATGAAAAATGCAAAGATTGGTTCAAATTGTCATATATATCCAAATACAACCATTTATGAAGACAGTATTTTAAAGAATAACATCATATTGCATGCAGGATGCGTTATTGGAGCGGAAGGCTTTGGTTATCTTTTTTATGAAGGAATTCAAAATAAAATTCCGCAGGTTGGAAATGTTGTTATCGAAGATGATGTAGAGATCGGAGCTAATTCAACAATTGACAGGGCAACAATCGGTTCCACTGTAATCGGAAAAGGCACCAAAATCGACAATTTAGTTCAAGTTGGACACAATTGTAAAATTGGAAAAAATTCAATCTTATGCGCTCAAGTTGGTATAGCCGGCAGCACCGAGATCGGAGATATTGTCTATTTAGCCGGTCAGGTTGGAATAGCAGATCATCTTAAAATCGGGGATGGTGTTATGGTTGGTGCTCAGTCCGGAGTAAGTAATTCCATTCCTGAAAAAGCAAAATACTTTGGAACTCCAGCTATCGATGCCGGGTTGAAAAAAAGGATATTAGCATCAGAAAAGTATTTACCTAAAATTGTTAGATATTACAAAAAAATGTTCAAGGAAAAGAAGGAAAAAGAATGAAGGACCTCAAAAGAACCATAAAAGGGGAAACAAATTATAGAGGTGTTGGCTTGCACTCAGGTGAGGTATCTACTATCACTTTCAAACCTGCTGGAAAAGATGATGGAATAGTTTTTATTCGCACAGATTTAGAAGGTAATCCAGAAATTCCTGCTGATATCGACCATGTGATAGACATTTCCCGTGGAACTACTATTGGTTATAAAAATGCAACTGTTGCTACAATCGAACATGTACTCGCTGCAATTAAAGGTTTGAATATTGATAATATCAGGATCGAAGTTACAGGTCCCGAAGTTCCTGTTGCTGACGGAAGTGCAATAGTATTTCTAAAACTGCTTAAAAAAGTCGGGATTGTCGAACAGGATTCAGAACGCGAATATCTTGAATTTGACAAACCCATATCATATTCATCTCCTGCAGATAACGTAGATATTGTAATAGTTCCATCTGATAGCTTAAAAGTAACCTTCATGGTAGATTACCAGAAGAAAGCTCTTGGCACCCAATATACCTGGCTTCCTTCTTTGGATTGTTTTGAAAAAGATTTCGCTTCTGCAAGGACTTTCTGTTTTCTTCATGAAATAATAGAATTAAAAGAAGCTGGTTTGATCAAAGGTGGTTCCCTGCAGAATGCAATTGTTGTAGCCAACCCGGATATAACCAGAGAAGAAATTGAGAAATTAAAGAAAATTTTTGGTTATAAGGGTGAAATTTCTGTAGGTCCTGATGGTCTGTTAAATCATACTCCACTTCGATACTACAATGAATTTGTACGTCATAAAGTTGTAGATCTTATTGGTGATATTGCTCTTCTTGGTGTACCGATAAAAGGTCATATATTAGCTGCTCGCTCAGGTCATAAAACAAATGTCGAATTAGTAAAAAAACTTCGTAAACTTCATAAAAAGCAGGAACTTCAAAAAATATACCAGAAAAAAAAATTAGAAGAAATTGTCTTTGATATTACTGCTATACAAAAAATACTTCCACATCGTTATCCATTCCTATTAGTCGATAAAATTATAGAATTTGAAGCTGGTGTAACTATAGTTGGCATTAAAAATGTAACGATCAATGAACCATTCTTCCAGGGTCACTTTCCAGAACATCCGGTAATGCCCGGTGTTCTTATAGTTGAAGCTATGGCTCAGACCGGTGGTATTATGGTTCTGAATTCTCTTGAAAATCCGAATAATTATGTTGCTTATTTTGCATCTATAAATAACGTCAAATTCCGTAAACCAGTTCTTCCGGGAGATGCTTTAAGACTTGAATTAAAAGTAATCTCAATGAAACGTGGATTGGCAAAAATGCATGGTGATGCTTATGTTGGAAATAATAAAGTATGTGAAGGTGATTTCCTGGCAAAAGTAGTAAAGAAATAGAAATGATAAAAATTCACCCAACTGCAATAGTTAATTCTAAAGCTGAAATTGGAAATAATTGTGTGATAGGTCCATATTGTATTATTGGTTCAGATGTAAAACTTGGTGAGAATAATGTTTTGGTTTCAAATGTAGTTATAGATGGAGATACAGAGATAGGAAATGGGAATAAATTCTTTCATTCTGCTGTGATCGGTACAGATTGCCAGGACCTCAAATACAAGGGTGAACCGACAAAATTAATTATCGGGGATAACAACACAATCAGAGAATTCGCTACAATAAACAAATCTGCGATAATGGATGAACCAACTCAGGTTGGAAATAACTGCCTTTTAATGATATACTCCCACATTGCTCATAACTGTATTTTAGGTAATAATATTATTGTCGCAAATGCTGTTAATCTTGCCGGGCATGTTCATATTCATGATAATGCAATTATTGGTGGAATGACTGCAATAGCCCAATTCGTAAAGATTGGAATTCATTCCTTTGTGGGTGGTGCAAGCGGAGTAAAAAAAGATATTCCTCCCTATACCAGAGGGTTTGGTGTACCTTATCATGTTACAGGACTGAATTCTATTGGTCTGCAAAGAAGAGGGTTCTCAAGCGAATCAAGAAAAGCTATTAAAGAAATATATAAACTGTTTTATAATTCAGGTTTAAACGTTAGCCAGGCATTACAAAAGGCGGAAGAGATTCCTAATCTTACAGAAGAACAACAAATATTTATTGATTTCGTAAAAAATTCCGATGTGGGAATTTGTAAATAAGTATATTTAGTGTTCTACAAGTGGAAAAATCATTAATAAGGATTTAATATACAAAAGCTGTCTGACATTTGCCAGACAGCTAAAAATATTTTTTCTACTATCTCCTCTTTGTATTTCTGGAACCCAGTCTTTTTTGTCTTCTATTAAAGTGTTCCACCATAAGCGGGCTGGCAACAAAGATTGAAGAATATGTACCAACCATAACACCGATAAGAATAGCAAAAGCAAAATCGTGTATTACTGTTCCACCAAAGATGAATAAGCTGAGTACAACCATGAATGTAGTTAACGACGTAATTATCGTCCTGCTTAAAGTCTCGTTGATACTATGGTTGATAACACTTCCATAAGATTCTCTTCGGAAAATCTTCAAATCCTCACGAATCCTATCGAACACCACAATGGTATCATTTAATGAATAACCCACTATCATAAGTAGAGCAGCCACGATTGAAAGACTGATTTCTTTACCTGCTAATGAAAAGATACCCACAGTTATTATAACATCATGAAAAAGAGCAATAACTGCAGTAACTCCAAAAGTAAATTCAAATCTCCACCAGATGTAAATAATAATTCCCAAAAGAGCCCAGAAAATGGCTAAAATTGCTTTCCCTCTAAGTTCTTCACCAATCTTTGGACCAACCTCTTCCTGAAGACGTATTAAGGTTTCCGGTTTAATATTGTTCGGGAAATTCCTCTTAATGATATCGACTATCTTTTTGCTGGTTTTCTCTTTTATATCACCAACAGCTTTAGTTTTAATCAGAACTAAAGTGCGACCTTCAGAATCCTTTATTTCCTGCATTTCTGTACCGGTAATACCTTCTTGAGTAAGGACATCTCTTATCTCTTGAATTTCTATTACATCTGCTTCTTCACCTATAGGAGATAGATCCAACTCCAGCGAAACTCCACCGGTAAAATCGATACTATATCTCGGTCCTTTGTTTACAAGCAGTGAAACAATACCAGCGAGAATTACAATTATTGAAATAACAAAAGCAATTTTACGTTTTCCTATGAAATCTATTTTAGTTTCGCCAAAGAATCTCATTAATCCCCCTAGATACTCAGTTTATTCCTTGCCATATTAATTATGAATCCATCAAAAATAGCTTTAACCAGTACAATAGAAGCAAACATGGAACCAACAATACCGATAGATAATGTTACAGCAAAACCTTTTATTGGGCCTGTTCCGAATTGATAAAGAACCAATGCAGTAATAAGTGTCGTGATATTAGCATCTAAGATTGTAATAAGCGCACGGCTAAACCCGCTGTCAACAGCGGTTCTTATGGTTTTTCCCAGTTTCAGGTTTTCTCTGATACGTTCAAAAATAATCACATTAGCATCGACTGCCATACCTATCGTAAGGATCATACCTGCAATACCGGGCATGGTAAGTGTTCCTTCCAG
>DAOVQH010000282.1 GCA_030628755.1 Candidatus Cloacimonadota bacterium
AGGGGATTGGGAACAAGATAGACTCAGGATGACAGAGTACTTCCATCGGCATCTTATGTTCCCTTTTGAGAAAAGGGAATAGCAGGGATTCATCTACAGCGTCTTATGTTCCTTCTTTGCAAGTGAAACACAGTAGAGAGGGACAGTCCTGTCAGGGCGTAGCCTCCACCCTTCGTAGCTGTGTTACTGCGGAGGACGGGTTGGCGAAGACTGAAGGGCGAGTTAGAAAAAGGTTGCGAAGAATAACTTCGCAACCAGTAACATTTAATTCTTTCGTAGAGATATCGGTGTAGATCGGTGGCTAAACGATCATTCTACTTTTTCCCAGTATTGGGTTCTGCCCAGAAGTGAAATTCCAAGGAAACCGCGTACTTCTAACCTTTCCCCGCCATCAACAACCTTTATCTTACAACCGTATATTTTTCCATTTTCCGGGTCGAGAATCTTTCCACCTTTCCATTTGTTAGACTTTGGTTTCATCTCCCACAATATTATCAAACCCAGGATTGGCTTGTCTTTATTTTTTCCTTTGCATTCATCACAAATCGGGTTTGGGTCTTCATCCGGTAGACGGAAAAGTTCTATTATTTTTCCAAAAAGGATTTTATCTTCTTGCCAGATCTCGACGATTGATTTCAGTCTTCCGTCTTCGTCATCGTATGTTTTCCATTTACCAACAGGAGAAATATTTTCAGAAAACATTCCTTTTGAGATCAGGATAAAAGCTATAAGTAAAATTATTTTCAAAAATTCTTTACTTATTTGAGAGCAGTTTTCTAATATGATTTACATAGTTTTCAGCACCACCATACTGGTATCCGGTTCGAGCAATTTCCTCACCTTTGGAATTCACAAGAAGTATGGTTGGAAGTCCCCTGATGCCAAATCTCCTTGCCAGGTTTTCATTATATAATTTCGTTTCTTTTGACTGTTTTATCTTTCTGGGAAAATCAAGCTTGAGAAGAACAAGATTTTCTTTTGCATATTGAATAAATTCTTCCTGGGAAAAAATTTCGTCACGCAGCCTAAAACACCAACCGCACCAATCTGAGCCAGTGAAATCAACAAAGATAGGAATTCCCTTTTCCTGAGAGATTTTTTGAGCTTCTTCTAAGTTTGTTAACCAATTTAAGTTAGTAACTTCGTTCTTAATTTCGTTCTTTTCTATTGTACATGCAGTTGCTGTTAGAATTAGAAGAATCAAAATTATTAGAGTTATACTTTTCATTCTATATTTTCTCCGTTTAAAAATATTTTTGTTTTAATTTTTGAAGACCTACGAAGCATTTCAGTAACGCCGCAATAGCGAGTTTCAGAAAGTTCAACAGCTCTCTTGATTTTATCTTCAGGAAGCTGGTCTCCTTTAAAAACAAAGTTCAGATTTATTGTGTGATAAATTCTTGGATGTTCTTCTGTTAGTTCACCTTCAATGTTTATTTCCAATTGGTAATCTTCAATTTTCATTTTCTTAAGAATAGAAACGACATCCATCCCTGTACAACCAGCAAGACTGGTGAGAAGTAAACCTTTTGGCTTTGGTCCTTGGTTCTCACCACCAAATCTGGGATTAGCATCTATTGTAAAATGATGACCATTGAGTTCCACATCAAAAGCCATCTTATTCAGCCATTTTATTCTGGCTGATTCTTTCATAGTTGAGCTTCTTTTTCCTTTAAAGCTGCTTGATAAGCTTTGAGGTAAAGAGTTATATGGGTATAGATATTTTCAACTTTATCTTTTGGTAATCTGTTAATAAGGTCCTCTTGTATATTCATAAAGTCAAGCACTGCTTCTCTATTTGTCTTTTTCCCTTTTTCAGTAATTTCTGCAAACCAGCTTCTACGGTCTATTTTGGAAGGAAATCTTTTTACAAGTTTTTTCTTAACCAGAGTATCGATAATTCTGGTAATCCTGCTATGAGAAACTTTCATTTCAACAGACAAATCGTTCATACAAACAGGCTTGTTGATTGAATAAAGGAAATTTAAAAGGTCACATTCCATCCTGCCTAAATGAAGGCATTTACGTCTGATCATTTCCTTTTTTGAGCATAAAAGATAAAGCTCTTTGCTCAATTGTGCATACCTATCCACTAATTTTTTCATTTTTCTTCTCCTTTTTAGTTTTTTAATAATCTATCGATTTTTTCTTTATCGAAACCTATAACTGGTTTGTTATTGATCCATATCTGGGGTACTCCATGTTTCCCTGATTTTTTAATCATATCCTGAGCTGCTTTTGGATCTTTCGATACATCTACATCAACAAATCTTATCTTATTTTCCTTTAAATAACTTTTCAATTTTCTACACCAGGAACATGCAGGTGTACTAAAGACAACAACTTTTTTACCACTCACCTTTAGCTCTAAACAAAATTACTTATCATCAAACTTTAGTAAACTATAATTTTCTATAAAAAAAAGACAAGTTTTTTTTATCCTAAACTTGAAATTAATTTTTTTATAACGTCTCTGGAATTCAATCCTTCAGCTTCAGCAGCGAAAGAAACGATAACCCTGTGCTGAAGTACGATGTTCGCAATGTGTTTAATATCTTCGACTGAGGGAGTTAACCTGTTATCAAGAGCAGCTCTGGTTTTAGCTGCGTAAACCAGATATTGGGAAGCCCTGGGTCCCGCACCCCAATTAACCCATTTTTTTATGAAGTCTGGAGCATTTTTGTATAAAGGTCTGGTTGAGCGGGTTAACTTCAATGCGTAATCAATGACATGTTCACTAACTGGGATATTAGTAATTGCCTTTTGGATTTCAATTATTTCTGGAGCAGAGAAAACAGAAGAAACAGATACAAATGAAGATATTGAATTTTTCTTAACGATCTCTTTTTCTTCTTCATAAGAAGGATAATCGATATTAAGATAAAACATGAATCTATCGAGTTGAGCTTCCGGAAGAGGATATGTTCCTTCCTGTTCGATAGGATTTTGAGTGGCTAAAACAAAAAACGGACGTTCCAATTCATAGGTCTTATTACCTGCTGTAACCTGGTATTCCTGCATAGCTTGTAATAAAGCAGATTGTGTTTTCGGAGGTGTTCTATTAATTTCGTCTGCTAAAATAATATTTGCAAAAATTGGACCTTTAATATATTCGAAGTACCTTTTTCCATCAGCTTTATTCTCTGCCAGGATATCTGTTCCCGTAATATCGGAAGGCATAAGATCAGGTGTGAATTGTATACGATTGAATTTCATATTAAAGACTCTTGCCATTGTCGATATTAAAAGGGTTTTGGCTAAACCGGGAACACCTTCCAGAAGGCAGTGTCCGTTAGAAAATAAAGCTATCAGAAACTGCTCGATAATTTCTTCCTGACCAACAATTACTTTATGGATCTCAGCTTTTATTTTTTGTTTAGCATCAGAGAGTTTTTCCAAAATCTCAATATTCTTTTTCGGCATATTTTCCTCTAAGTTTTATTATGATGTACAAGTTCATGAAATCTGATTTTTAAGGCAAGTAA
>DAOVQH010000083.1 GCA_030628755.1 Candidatus Cloacimonadota bacterium
CAGATATCGACCCTTCTCATATCGAATATCACGGAGATAAGGATAATTTCTGGGAGATGGCAGCAACCGGTCCGTGCGGTCCTTGCTCGGAGATTCATTTTGATCGTGGAGAAGAATATTGCAATTTAAAGGATGACCCGAATCACACATGTAAATTAAATGGAGATTGCCATAGATATTTTGAGCTCTGGAATCTGGTTTTTATTCAGTATAATCGAGGGGAAGATGGGAAACTAACACAACTTTCCAAAAAATATGTAGATACCGGTGCTGGATTTGAGAGAACTGTACAAATTCTTCAGAAAAAAGACTCAAACTATCATACAGATCTTTTTATGCCTATCATCAATAAAATTTCTGAAATTTCTGGTGTTAAATATTCAACAGATAAAAAGGGGATTTCTCATCGCGTGATCGCTGATCATATTCGTGCACTTTCATTCGCACTTGCAGATGGAGGAATGCCTTCAAATGAAGGTAGAGGATATGTTCTTAGAAGAATTTTAAGAAGAGCTGCCCGACATGGCAAACTTCTGAATATGAAAGGACCTTTCCTTTATAAACTTGTTGATAATGTTGTGGATCTGATGGGAGATCATTTTAGCGAACTGCTGGAAAAACAAGCTCACATCAAACTCGTTATCAAAGCAGAAGAAGAAAGGTTTAACCTCACACTTGATAATGGAATTACAAAATTCAATGAAATTATTTCCAGCCTTAAAGAGAAAACAATATCTGGCAAAGATGCTTTCATGCTCTATGATACTTTTGGTTTCCCTATGGATTTGACCCGCATCATGGCAGAAGAAAAGGGATTGAAAGTTGATGAAAAAGGATTTGAAAAAGAGATGGAAAAACAAAAGAAACGTGCCAGAGAAGCTGCAAAATTCGATTTGAAATCGGAAGAGATCGATTGGATAGAATTCAAACCGACAACGAAAACAGAATTTGTGGGTTATCGATCAAATTCAGCTTCATGTAATATTCAAAAATATTTTATTGACGATGATAACAATGTAAAACTGGTTATTGATAAAACTTCGTTTTATGCTGAATCCGGTGGACAGATGGCAGATACGGGAAAGATTTATAATGATGAATGCAAGATAAAAGTTACTGATGTAAAAAAGGATAATGATGTTTTTATTCATATTGGAAAGCTGGTAACTGGCGAAATTAACGAGAAAGAATATACTGCTGTCATCGACCAGGAATACCGGAAGAACATCGCCAGAAATCACACGGCGACTCATCTGCTCCACAAAGCTCTTCGGGAAGTTCTGGGAGAACATGTTCAACAAAAGGGGTCACTTGTGAATTCGGAACATCTGCGGTTCGATTTCACTCATTTCCAGCAGTTGACCAAGCGTGAGCTTGATCTGGTAGAGAAGATAGTTAATGCAAAGATAAGGGAATGTATTGCTTTGAAAACTGAATTCAAGAATATCGATGAAGCAAAGAAAGCAGGTGCAATAGCTTTATTTGGTGAGAAATATGATGAACAGGTTCGGGTTGTATCAATTGGTGATTATTCCATGGAACTCTGTGGCGGAACACATTTAAATTTTACAGGGGAGATCGGTCTTTTCAAAATTACGTCTGAATCGTCTATTGCAGCCGGGATACGAAGGATCGAAGCTATCACAGGAGAGAAGGCTGAACAATATGTAAAACTTTTGGAAGGCGAGATTGATGATATAGTTCGTCAGTTAAATGCACCAAAGAGTTCGATATTAGAAAGATTAGAAAAAATTATCTCAGAAAATAAACAACTTCATCTTCAGCTGAGAAAAATTAAGTTTAAATCTGCAGGCAGTACACTTGATCGATTAATTCAACAGGCTATTAAAGTTAATGGCGTTAAAGTTGTTGCCGCTAAGGTCAAAGCTTCCAGCACGGAAGAGATGCGTCAGATAGGTGATCAACTTCGAGATAAGATAAAATCCGGTATCGGGGTTCTTGTCTCCGAAATTGAAAATAAAGTTTCCATCCTGGCAATTGTGACTAAAGACCTTACTGATAAATATCATGCTGGTAAAATTGTGGGTAAAGTTGCAGAGATTGTTGGTGGTCGTGGTGGCGGCAGACAGGATATGGCAATGGCTGGTGGGAAGGATGTCTCTAAAATAGATGAAGCTATTAAGAAAGTTCCTGAAATATTGAAGAATTTAAATTAAACACCCCGATACAGGGTAAACCTCCTTACGGGGCAGACCGAAAACACCGAAAACACTGAAAAAAGTGCAATGTTATTGAAAAAATAGAGATAGAAAATGACAGAACTGCTTTATTCAGATTTAACAAAAAAAATCCGCCAAGCAGCTTTTGAAGTGCATCAATATTTTGGAAATGGTTTCCTGGAAAAAGTCTATGAAAATACTCTTAAGTATAAATTAATAAAATTAGAGATGATTGTAAAACAACAAGAACCTATAAAAGTTTATTATGAGAATAAAATTATTGTTGGTGAATATATTGCTGATCTTATCGTAGAAAATATAATTATAATAGAGGTTAAAGCCGTTAAAACTCTTGATAAAATCCATTTTTCTCAATTAAAGAACTGTCTTAAAGCTACGAAATTTCGCTTATGGTTACTCATAAATTTTGGTTCGTAACAAATGCAGTTTAAAAGAATAATTCTATAACAAAATCGGTGCTTTCAGTGTTTTTCGGTGTTAAATTATTATGAAAAAAATTCTCATTATTCGTCTCAGCTCAATTGGTGATATTGTTCTCACCCAACCTGTTGCACAAGTTCTCAGAGAAACCTATCCCAAAGCTTCAATAGAATATCTTACAAAAAAGCCATTCATTGGTTTAGTAAAATCTTTTGGATGTGTAGATAAAATTCATATATGGAATAATAAAAATACACTTCTAAAGAAATTAAGAGAACAAAAATTTGATGTTGTTATTGATCTCCATTCAAAATTAAATACTTTTTTTATCAAACTATCAGTGCGTGGTAGGAAAACAGTTACTTACAGCAAAAAGCATTTCCTCAGGTGGAAAATAATAAAAAAGCTTACTAATAAATCTATATTATCAACTGTAGATGTTTATTTTACTGCTTTAAGTAAATTGGGTATTAAGAAAAAAATTGAATATCCAAAATTATATCCAAATCTTAAGCAGAATAATATTAAGAACTTTAGAAAGGATTACCCGGATAGGCAATTAATTGGTATTTTCCCGGGTGCATTACATAAAACTAAAATATACCCTCTCGATAAATTGGCTGAGTTCATAAATTTAATCCCTGAAGATTGGGAATGTAAATTTATAATTCTAGGTTCAGGTTCTGAAAAAGAATTATCTGAAGAACTTGCAACTAAATCCAAACTGGATTTAATGAATCTTTGTGGAGAATTTGATATTCCCGATTTAATTGGGGTAATAGATAAGCTTGATGGGGTGATTTCTAACGATAGTGGACCAATGCATATTGCTGCTGCTTTAGGGATACCGCAGATTGCTATTTTTGGAGCCACCCATCCAAAACTCGGATTTGCTCCTTTAAATAAAAGGTCGGTTGTTCTATCTTCAAATATTTCTTGCCAACCATGTTCCTTACATGGTGGAGATAGGTGTCCTAAGAAGCATTTTCTCTGCATGAAATCAATTTCTCCTGAACTGATAAAAGACAGTTTAGCGAAAATTCTAAAATTCTAATTCAATATAATCATAATCAGATGTAAATTTTTTTTACACACAAAAACTTTGTTGACAAATTAGACACTGCAATTTTTTTATCTTTCAACATTTGAACAAGTAGAGGATGTTATGAGTAAAAAAATTGAGAATATTTTAGCAAAGTTTGTAACAAAGGATTTTTCACTCATAGAAGATATAAGCAAGCAGTTGAAAATAGAAGAGAGTAAAATAATTGAATTAATAGGAGAATCTGGCTCAGGCAAATCTTTAATTTTCAAAACCCTTTCTAATACCTTGGAAAAGGAGGAATTACCTTTTGTTTATTACATACCCAGCATTTTCAAATACAACCAGTTTAAAGAAATAGTAAAGCTTGTTACCAACATCTCAGATAAGATATATTCTGAGATTCTGAAAAAATCACAGGAATTTAATTTTAAGAATAAATATGACCTCTTTTACTATTTTACTGAAAATCTCAGTGAAAGTAAAGTGCTTAAATCTAAAACAATCATAATATATGGGGGCTGTAACCTTGATAACTATACAATCGATTTTATACAATATTTGATTCAATATTCATCAAAAGTTAATATACAATTTATAATTTTCACAAGAAAAGAGACATTTTCATTCTCTCAGAAAATTCATATTCCTATCCCAAAAGCTGAAGATATCCGTGAAGTTATTAAAATTCTTATACCGGATAAAAAGAGTAAATTTGCTACAGAAAGCGAAATCGTTGAAAATATTTCTGGTGGGAATCTATTTATGATAAACTACATATTGAGTCATTTGTTATTAAAAGATAAAACTTTCGATTTTAATTCGTTTATTGATAAAAAGATTGATATTAAAACAATTCTTACTCAAAACATAAAAGCACTTAATGAAACCCAATCGAGATTGCTTTTTACAGTGTTCCTTCTGGATACAAATGCAACTGTTCCCAATTTGAAGAAACTTTTTGACACTAATATTTTAAACAAACACCTTATGGAACTATCTAAAAGGAAACTAATATTTGAATTAGATAAGAAATATTATATAAAGAAGGTTTCAGGAATAAAAGAGTATTTTTTCAGTATATCCAAAACTAAGCAGAAAGAATATTACAAACCGGTTATCAAAATACTGGATAAAGAACAAATTTTTGATTTATGCATAATTATTAACGATTGTGATATTACAATATTCGATCGGATTATAGATGATCTATCAAAAGTAAAAGATTTTCAGTCACTGATTGAAATTTATAAAATTTATCTAAAAAAAATAGATAGGCCAGAGAAAGAAATTGAAATTCTTGTAGAGCTTGGTAAAGCAAGTAAGAACCTGGCAAGAATTGAGAATGCAGCGGAATATTTCCGACAGGCTCTTAAAATCTGCGTAAAAAACTCTCTTTCTACAGATGAAGTTGTGTACTATCTGGCAGATAGCCTGTTTGCCATGAATTCATCTGCTTTTGCCTTAGAGATTTTGAAGAAAAATTCCCCTACTTCTGAAGATAGTATATTAATTTGTAGAACAGCTCTTTTGAAAGCAGAAATACTTCAAGATATGGAGAAACTGGAAGAAGCCAGAGAAATAACTGAAGAAACTTTCCATATTGCAGACCAGATTAAGGACATAGATGTTCGCTTTGAAGTGAAAGCTGATTTAAAGAAAATGATGGGAAAAGTCTACTACTCATGGGTTGATTGGAATAAAGCACAAACAGAGTTCGAGGATGCAGAGAAATTGTATCTTAAAGTTAATAACTTAGAAGGTCTGGCAGCAGTTTATAATAACCTTGGTGTGCTGGCAATGTACCGGGGTGAAGGAAAAAATGCTGAATCTCTTTTCCTGAAAAGTTTGAAATATGAAAAAGAAAAGTATAATCTCAGTGGTATTTCTGTTTGTTATAGTAATCTTGGATATATCTTCGAAGATAAAAGTGATTACAAAAAATCTCTGTATTACTTGAATGAAGCATTAAAAATCCAAAAACTTTTAAGCGACAGAAATAAAATAACAACTATATATCTGAATATTGGGGTCGCATATATGGATAATGGTAAGTACAAAAAGGCAGAAGAAGCTTTTAACCAATTGTTAGAAATTGCCATTGAATTCAATATGTATGACAATGTAATTGCTGCTCTAAACAATTTAGGTGCTCTTTTCTTCAAATCCGGTAATTTTCAAAAGGCTATAGATTATTATGAAAGAGCAATAGAAAAATCCAAAGACAATAATTTTAATGATGGCTTGATAAAATCCTATAATAATATGGGTGAGTTATTTGAAAAACGTGGTGAATATAATATTGCTTACGATTATTATTCAAAAAGCAAAGAACTGTTGCCTAATATTTCCGATGAGTTGATGAAAGCAGAGCTTTATGGGAACCTGGGGAGTGTTCTCACAGCTCTTCATAAATTCAAAGAAGCATATCCGTACCTGGTGGAAAGTTATGACTTCTTTAAAAGCCTTAACCACAGAAATAAGATCATCGAGGGTGCTCAAAAACAGGCTTTCTATTTTATTCATACCAGGAATTACGAAAGTGCAAATTATTATATCGATTCCGCTTTGAAGCTTGCAGAAGAAATTGGCGATGAATTTCATATTGGCAAATGCTATTATCTTAGAGCTTTGCTTGAAAAAAATAATTCAGAACTAGCTTTGGATATGTTGAAAAAAGCTATTGAAATGTTTGTAAAAACAAAAAATGATTTTGAACTGGCAATGACAAATTATGAGTATGCTTCTTTACTTCTGGAAAAAGAAGATTGGGAACAAGCTCTACAAATTCTTAGGGATAACAGTAAGATAATTAAGCATTTCGAGGCTATCAAATTCCTGGAAAAGAATGATATTCTAATTCAAAAGATAAATAAAAAATATACTATTGAACTCAAGGAATCTAAATTACAGGAAACAATACTTAACAAGTTCTATGAGATAACTCAAGAATTAAATGATATTACTGATTTTGACATCCTGATTGAAAATGCGCTTGATAAGCTTGTGGACTTTTCAGAAGCTGATGGAGGGATATTTACCCTTTATTATAATCAGCTGGTAAAAGATTCCTGGGATTATATTATTTTTAGTAATTTTACTAATGAGGATAAAGATTTTGTAATGATGATGGATCTGGTTAGAAAAACCTTTGATGAAGGGGTCAGCCAGAATTATAAACAACCTCATTTCGCACCTGAATACAACAATATAATTTCATTTCCGCTGGTTGTAAGAAATGACAAAAAAGGCGTTATCTGTCTTTTCACCAAACATGGGTCACATTATTTTACCGAGAAAATGTATAATCTCGTTAGTGCTCTATGTAACCAGATTGTTGTAACAGTTGAAAATATCACCTATGAGAATCTCCAGAAATCACATGAAGTAATTAGAGAAGAACTGGCAGCATCCAGCACCTTCACGAACATTATTGGTAAAAGTGAGAAAATACAGGGAATTTTTCGGATGATAGAAAAAATAAAAAATACTCCGACAACTATTCTTCTGGAAGGAGCAAGTGGTACGGGTAAGGAACTTATTGCCCGAGCAATCCACTATAATAGTAACCGCAGGAATAAAAAATTCGTTGCTCAGTATTGTGGAGCACTTCCCGAAACTCTCCTGGAAAGCGAACTTTTTGGACATATCAAAGGTTCTTTTACCGGTGCAACCCATGATAAAAAAGGACTCTTTGAAGTTGCAGATGGGGGAACATTCTTCCTGGATGAAATTGCTGATATCAGTCTTTCTACTCAGGCAAAACTACTTAGATTTCTGCAGGAAGGAGAAATAAAAAGAGTTGGTTCTACCCAAACTCAGAAGGTTGATGTTCGGGTTATATGTGCAACAAATGTTTCCCTACAGGACAGAGTAAAAAAAGGTGAATTCAGGGTGGATTTATTTTATCGCTTGAATGTTATCAGAATAGAAATTCCTTCATTAAAAGAAAGAAAATCTGATATTCCCCTGCTTGCTGTTCACTTTCTTGATAAGTACTGTAGTAAGATGGATAAAAATGTTAATGGTATTACAGAAGAGGCTATGATGTATTTAATGAATTATGATTGGCCCGGAAATATCCGACAACTTGAGAACGAAATAGAACGAGCTGTCACACTCGCAGAGGATGATTCATCAATAAAGTCTTCTGATCTTTCTGAGGAAATATTCCGTTTTGAAGAACATGTAGAAGCTGTTAGTTTGCTTGATAAGAAATCTTTGAAGGATGCAGTGGAAAAACTGGAAAAACAGATGATTGTGAATGTCCTTAACGAACATGATTGGAACCAGACTAAAGCAGCCAAAACTCTTGGCCTAAGCAGACAGGGATTGATAAAGAAAATGCAAAGGTATAAAATTGTGAAATAAATTACCCGCGAAATTCACCCCTTTAGATAGACTTTGTCATCTAACGGGGCAAGCACGAAATAGGCGAAAAAAAAGGAACACGGATGACACAGATATTACGGATTGGCACGGATAAAATTGACAGGATAAACAGGATTAACAGGAAAAAATAAAACTTTGTGTCTTAGTGTCTTTGTGGCAAAAAAAAGGAGAAGATAGATGGAATTTGTAAGTAAGATTTTTGCAATGGCAATAGTAGCCATATTCGTTCAGAATTTTGTGTTGATGCGCTTCCTGGGTTTATGTCCTTATATCGGTGTTTCCAAAAAGTTGGATTCAGCTCTGGGAATGGGTATGGCTGTGATCTTTGTGATGACAATGGCATCCACTTTTACCTGGCTTATTCAATCATATTTGCTTGTTCCTTTAAAATTAGAATTTTTACAGACTATAGCATTTATTTTAACAATAGCCTCTTTAGTTCAATTAGTTGAGATAATTATTCAGAAAACAGCTCCAGCTCTTTATAA
>DAOVQH010000004.1 GCA_030628755.1 Candidatus Cloacimonadota bacterium
CAGGCATCTTCGTTTTTGGAAAGCATATTTGAAACTTGGTTTTTCATTTATGGTTTCAGCACGGGTGTTTATCATTTTGTAACCAATTTGTGGGTCTTTAGCCCAGAATGGAATAAGTCCCCATTTGAGTAGTTCAAGATAATTGCCATCATTTTTCCTCAGAATGATAGGTATTTTCTGACCCGGAGCGACATTATAATTTGCTTCTAATTCTTCGAGTTCTGCGAGTATGTCTGCGTATTCTTTTATTGATTGAAAACTAGTATATAAAGCGAATCTTCCACACATAATACCTCTGTATCTCGTTCACTCCTGAACGAGTTAAACACATTCTATCTACTCAGACAAGAGTGTCTGAGCTACTTATTCAACATCTCCCACAGCCAACTCAGTTTCACGGAAAAAGGAGAGCAGTTGCTGGTTATTACGCTCATCATTTTCCCAAACTAAATTTGAAACACTCAATCCTAATAAACGCACTTTACATTTCGGACCTAAAGTTTCCAATAAAAGTTTCCTTGCCATCACAAATAAAATCTCCTCTTTATCAAAAACTTCATTTAAGGTTTTGCTTCTACTCACCACGTCAAAATTTGAATATTTGATTTTTAAAGTCAAAGTTTTCGCTTTAAATTTTTTTTCTATCATTTTTGAACTGATTTTTTCTACGAGTTTTTTTAGGATTTCGATCATTTCTTCAACGTTATCAATATCCTTTGCAAAGGTTCTTTCATGACCTAATGATTTTCGAATTCTATTTACTGTAACTTTCCTATCATCGATTCCTCGAACGATATTATAATAGAAACTGCCAACTTTCCCAAAGTGTTTGATCAATTCTCCAAGAGATCTTTCTTTCAGGTCTTTTCCTGTTCTGATACCCAGTCTGATCATCTTCTTTTCACTTGCTTTGCCAATTCCGTGAAATTTTCCTATTGGAAGGTTTTCCAGTACCTCTCCAGCTTTGTTCGGAGTAATTACTACCAGCCCGTCAGGTTTATCCATCTCGGAAGCTATCTTTGCTAAAAATTTGTTGTAGGAAACTCCCGCGGATGCAGTGAGTTTTGTGTTATCATAGATTTTTTGCTTAATTTCTTTTGCTATCTGAGTTGCTGAGGGGATATTTTTTTTGTTTTCTGTTACATCCAGATACGCTTCGTCTATTGAGACAGGTTCGACTAAATCGGTGTATTCGTAGAAAATCTGACGGATTTGGAGTGAAACTTCAGCATAAACCTGATAACGTCCCGGTACAAATATAGAATGCGGGCATAGACGGTATGCTTCAAAAGCCGGCATGGCAGAATGGATACCATATTTACGAGCTTCATAAGAACAGGTGGATACAACTCCTCTGCTGTTCGGCGGACCACCTACAATCAGTGGTTTTCCGCGATACTCCGGATTATCCCTGATTTCCACAGCAGCAAAAAAGGCATCCATATCAATGTGAATTATCTTTTTTATATTTTCCATTTTTACCTCGCATATACGACCGGAATATGATGCCAGTTCGTTGTATATCCGGGAGTAAGAATCTCACGTCTCATTTGCCATGGCTGCTCGATGCCGACAGCGGCGTAAGTCAGTTTATTAGAACCCATTTTTCCATTTATTTCATCTATGCAGTCCATAATAACTTTGCGGTGGTCGTCAAGGTAGGTGGGTTCAAAGAGGTCGAAAGGAGCTTTACTCTGATGAATAATATCGCAAATCATTACACCTGCTTTTTTGTAATTGTAACCGGGACGATAGATACTTTCTAAAATTTTATGAGCTGCTTTAAGAAAATCGGGAGTATAAGCTGAGGGAACGGATAGGCGAGCATTGGCATAATTTGCGTACTGAGGTTCGTTCTTAAAACGGTTCGTAGTGAGGAAGACCATAATCTGAGAAGCGACCAGGTTTTGTTCCCGCAGTTTTTCCACAGCTCTTACACAATAGGATGCTGTTGCTTCTTGCAAATCCTGGAGCTCTGTAACCGGTGTTCCAAAAGATTTGGAAGAGACGATTTCCTTCTTAGGATCAATATCAATCTCCAGGTCGATGCAGGAAATTCCCCTGAGTTCTTTCGCTGTCCGCAGACCGACAATGGTCATCTTTTTCTGGACCCATTTATCAGGGGTTCTGGAGAGTTGAAGAGCATTCTCAATGCCGTTTCGTCGCAGCATTTTTGCGTATTGACATCCCACACCCCAGATGTGTTCCACGTCGATCCATTCCAATATTTTTTCAAGCTCAGGATAACCACTGATATTAAATACACCGTCTGTATATTTGTGTTTTTTTGCAAAGCGGTTAGCTACTTTTGCCAGTGTTTTGGTTGGTCCAATGCCGATGGAAACCGGTAGTCCTGTCCATTTTCTTACTGTTTCTTTTATCTTTTTTCCATATTCTGTCAGGTTCAGGTATTCGAAGCCGGTTAGAGAAAGAAATGCTTCATCAATAGAATATATTTCGATATCAGGTGTGAATTGGGAAAGCGTTTTCATTACTCTTGCCGACATATCACCGTACAAGGTATAATTTGATGAAAATATTTTTATGTCATATTTTTTTATCTGGTCTTTAATTTTGAAACCTGGAGTTCCCCGATGAATGCCGAGTTGTTTCAATTCATTCGAAAGAGCCACAATGATTCCATCATTATTGGAAAGTATCCCGATCGGTTTACAGATAAGTTCAGGATTGAATACACGTTCACAGGCAGCATAGAAATTATTGCAATCGACTAAAGCGAAGATTTTACGGCTCATTACCTCACCTTAATCCTCTCCCGAGAGGAGAGAAAGGAGAATGCATTTTGAAACGTGTGATTCAGGTTACAAACCTGAACCAGCTCTAAGACGGTTTCTTTTGCCATTTTCATTTCATTTTATGAATAGCATAAGTTACAACACCCCAAATCTGGAAGTTCATGTCTTTGGTGATCTCGATAGGTTCAAATTCGGGATTATCAGGCACGAGAAACCATCTTCCTTTATCAGCACGCAGACGCTTAACGGTTAATTCTCCATCTACAATTGCGATAACGACTTTTTTGTGAATGGGTTCAGCAGCCCTATCAACAATCAAAATATCCCCGGGATTGATCCCTGCATCCACCATGGAATATCCTTCCACTTTCACGAAATAGGTTGCGGTGGGATGATCAATAAGAAATTTGTTCAGATCGAGATTCTCTTCTATATAATCCTGAGCAGGGGAGGGGAAGCCGGCTGGAATTTCGGTACCGATGAGAGGACATTTCAAGGCAATTGACGGCTGAAAACGGAAGATTTCCTTAATTGTCGGAGCTGTTTTCAAATTTAAACTAATCTTCCTCATAATTTTCTTCCTTCTTCCATAAGACAAGTTTAACTACTCAGTTAATATGTCAATAATAAAATTAACCAAAAAGTTAAAACGCTGTTAGGATTCTGGATCCGAAATGAGATCGAAAAGAATGTAATCTTGGAAGGATGGCAAAATATAGATAAAGATGCAATCTCTGGTAAAAAGTAATGAGAATCAATCAAATCCATGAAATGGATGGCAGATTGATCTATCAACCTTCTATTATTACTGTTAGTTGAAAGATTACAAATATTTTTGGAGTAACTCCATATATTTGTATCTTAACGGATATTTAATTTTTGTTAAAAGATATTGATCTTCTATAATGCTAAAATAAAAAAAAGCTTTATTGGGAAGTCCCAGGTTAATGATTTTCTGCATCAATTTTGGGGGAACGTCAAAATCAGCAGTTCCAATCTTGATATCAATCAGGTAATTTAGAAAAACTTCGACGCGAATATATTTCCCTTTTGATTCAAAAGTAAATGGTTTGATAGTAAAAACCTGCTCGCTGCTGTCTTTTTTTGCTATTTCACACAAAATGGAATTGAGATTAAAAAAAGTTAGAGCATTTGAATTTTTCTGATAATCTACCAGGTTATCATTATTTATGGAATATTCAATTTCCTGGATGACTTTAGATATTTTCTCCTGATCAAAATCAATTTTCCGGCTGCAAGAAATAAGTAGTATTATAACACAAAACGAAATTAATTTTATTACTTTAGCCATATTATTTACCTCTCATTCTTAACTTTTTTAGAAGATTATAAGCCTATGGAATAAAAAAAACTAATGGGACTGTCCCAGAACCTGCCGAAGATGACTCATTACATAGAGACGGTTTCGAAATATTAATTCTCAGTGAGTTTTTGTATTCCGAGAAATAAACGTCATCCTCATTTTGATGAAAAATGAGTTTTGGGACAGCCCTATAAATATTTTAGTATTAAACGGAAAAAAGGAACCAAGAGTGGGTTATTTTGAAACCAACTCACTAACCTTTTGTACAATTTCCGAAATATCCGATAATGAACCTTTATAAGTAATATTTGTAGTTGCTACCATATTAGACATGCTGAAATAAATTGTTTTGAAGAAAAGCCATCTTACAGCTTTTGTATAGCCTACGGATTGAATGGTTCGTTTATTTAAAGTTGTTACAGCAGTATCTGAAGGAATGATTCCCCATAATATTGTCTTTTTATCGACTTGGATTATTCTTAGATTTGTTATTATAATATAAGTTTTCAGTTTAATACCCAAAATAATCCAAAAAATTCTAAAAATGGATGTCATAAGTTTAACAAGCGGATTTGGTGAACTAGTATACGCATTACCTTCTAATTGACATGAGATTTCTTCTCCATCGAATAATACTACCTCTTTGAGTTCTTTAGCCATAATTCTCTCCTCTTACAATTTTTTTTAGCCTTTATCAAAATTATTTTTTTTATAAATATTTGTCAATTAAAAAATTATCACCCTTTGCAAAGTACTTGACATAATTTGGTAAAAAAGAACTACATAAAACAAATAAGAAGGAGGTTTTATTATGTATGATTATGCTGAGGCTGCGTCCGCATTTCCAGAATTTGGGATAGTCCCTATAATTTTTTCTTTTGCAATAGGTATTTTCATGATTATCACAATGTGGAAAATTTTTGTGAAAGCCGGCAAACCGGGTTGGGCTTGTTTAATTCCTGATCATAGTATTGTTTTAATATTTGATATAGTCGGTCGTCCGGGTTGGTGGTGGTTTCTTTTGCTAATACCTATTGTGAATATTATTATTCTTATTATTGTTATTTTTGATTTTGCTAAAGCATTTGGTAAAGGTGTAGGTTTCGGTTTTGGTCTGTTATTATTGGGTATCATTTTCTATCCGATCCTGGCATTTGGAAGTGCTGAATACATTGGGGGAAAAGAATAGTTATTAATTCTATCAGAAGCACTGTCATTTTTAGGCAGTGCTTTTTTTGTTAGTGTCTCGTTGCATAGCTCCTGCTATGCAACGACATTCTTCGCAGCTCCAGCTGTTTATATTAAATCAATAGCAAAGCTACGAAATTTAACATCACATAGCGGGAGCTATGTGACGAGTAGGGAGTAGGATGATATGGCAAAAATACTTGCAGAAAAAGTTTTAGAGATACCTAAAATAACAATTACTAAAAAAGTTGAATCTAACGGAGTTTTTGCTAGAATTCCCAGGGAATATATTTTCCAGGAAGAATTTTTCTTTTATATGTGTGATGAAGAACATTCGGAAGTTCGCAAAGCAGACCCAGTTGAATAGCTTCGCCCCGATACGGTTTACCCCGTTGGATAACAATCTGGTATTCCGTTATATTAGTGAATTAGATTCTATCCTACGGGGTTTACCCCGTCCCGAATGCTTTCGGGACTGGGGTCATACTTCCCTACCCCGATACAGTCATTCCCTATTAAATATTACTTCGTATTTCACAGGGTAAACTTCCTTACGGGGCAGGCGGGACAAGCATTCTACGGGTTAAAAACTTTACGTTACTTTAGCAAGATTTATCCTATGAAATCTCCCTTATTTACATTAGTGCCAAATGTCCCCTCAGTATTATTAGAAATAATTTCGAAAGAAGAGAAAACAAAAAAAGAGTTCTCCCTTACTCCGATTTCTTTGAACAATCTTGAAAATGTTTTCACACTTTTTCCTGTCAACTTCATTGTTTGATCTTGGGATGCAGATCATAATAAAGTTTGATGTATTCACGAACTACTTTCATTGATCTTCTTACTATATCTTTTATTTCAGTTTCGTTTAATCCTTTCATGATCAGCTTCTTTATCTGATTGTAATACTTGATATATCTGTCAACTGCATCCTGGCTGTGAGAGGTTTTTAAGACAATATCTGCCGGTGAAATACCTTGTTCATAAAGTGAAATTATTATTCCTTTATGAGTCGGTAAACTTCCCTGATCCAAAACATAACCTTTCAAAGGTAAAATCTTACCCGTTTTTTTGATGTATTCATTCAGGTATTTACGGATTGTGGTCAAACTGCGATTCATCAAAACACTTAATTCCGCTCCACTCAAAAGTCCGCCTTGCTCTTTGGCTGATTCCAAAAGACGAACCATTGTCTTTATATCTCGTGCCTGTCGATGCTTGTAATTGCTGTTCTTATCGCCTTTCTTAAAATAAGTCCTGCGTTCAACATCGGCTTTAGTTATCAAAGGAAGAATAACGGTCGTGCTGGCATAATCTTCTGTCTTCTTGCCATAACTCTGACGCTGTCCGTCATCTTTCGTAGTACGAAATACGATCTCGCCAAAACTTACTTGAGAAGCTGATGGATGAAAATCTCTGTATAAAAATTCTATGTCATCTGACAACATACTTAAAATCTTACGTGAACCTAAAACCTTGTAGTCTGTTTCTAATAGATTAATCAAGGCATTACGGAAATTACGCTTATTGATGCTTTCATAACGGTCTCGAACCTTATTCATTCGCAACCTCCCATCGAAACTTCCGCTCTCAATCCATCGTCTGTTATCGTTTTTTTTAGACCCATTCTGTATTGCGACTGTTCCAGTAAAACCGAAAGATTACTACTCATTACCGGATCAGTTTGGGTATCAGATATTATTCGAATATACTGTTTGATCAGATATTTGGATAAGCCAGTTACGGAAGATAGTTCTGATAAATTGGTTATCCCAAAATGCTTTGCCATTAAAACTTTACTGAAACTTTCAAGATAACGTTTTATGGAACCTATGCTGTGTCCTATCTTTCTTTTGATCTCTGAATAGGTGTAATCCTCAAGATAAAGTCGAATTATCTTAGCTTTATGAGTTTGACCTCGACCAATATTGTGTAAAACTCCGCGAGTTGTAACTGCTATCCCTCGTTCCCGAATAGCTTGAACATCACGCTTGATTGTTCGTTTGCTGCAATTCAAATAATAGCTCAAATCTTCCTGGCTAAGAACTCCATATTGCTCGATTGCTTCACCGGTTATTCGTTGAATTATTATCTGACGCAATCCTGCTCGGCCAAACTGCCTTAAGTTGGACATATCTTCCAAACCATTTTTCAAAGTAAGAACTACTTTTTTCTTCTTCATCTTTTCTACTGGCTTGCCACTCTTTTCATCAACACCTACCACCACAGCTACTATTTGTCCCTCTCGTAATTCGTGGGTTCGTAAAAGACTTGTCTTAGCCGAAAGTAAAATCTGCTCACTCAATTTAGGAGAGAGTTCATATGAATTAATTAATTCATACAAAAAGTCTCCCTCAAAGCTTTTCAATTCAATCCTGCTTAATGGATTTTCGAGTTCTCTCATTATGCCTCCTCAGGGCTTTATTTATAATATAACTCTACCCGAGGGGACATATGTCACTATTTCATCAGGATCATTTTTTTAATTGGTGAGTTTTTAAGATTCAATTTGTAGAAATAGATCCCACTTCCAACTGGCTGATTGTCATCGTTTCTTCCATCCCAGGTAACAGAGAGAGTGTGACCGTGAGATGGTGAGACGATGAGAAATTCTTTCACTTTTTGTCCTTTGATGTTGAATATCTTAAGAGTCACAAACGGGGATCCGTCTGAGTTCGACATAGCGTTTTGTGGTACAGAAAAAGAGATTGTTGTGGAAGGTTTGAATGGATTAGGATAATTTGATAAAGTAATTTTTTTATTCACCGGTAAAATATCTTCGATAGCTGTTTCGCCACAGGTTAGTTCAAATAAATCGGTTGGGCTTCCAATTGTGACATTATTTTCAAAAAGTATAGTTTCATAACAGTCATAAATTGCTTCTGTTTCGCTGTCATATATTTTGAAAGAAATAGTATCTCCATTATCATTTCCTACAATTGTGAAATACCACCAACCATCCCAATGAGGTGGATTCGGTTCCTGCCAGACTCCAATTGAACGGCAGTCTTGTTCTCCACCGGGACCGAATGCTCCCACCATATTATCATCAGTATTATCGAAAAGTTCAAGATTAAATTCTACTTGAGCCATTAAAATCATATTGTATTGCGTTCCTGTGATTACTTCCCAATCAGGAGGGTCTTCACGAAGCTCAACAGATTTTGGAGGAATAAACTCGACAGGTTCCGGATAGATTAGTTGGTCAGCGTTAGTCATATTGATTTTATAACCAATATTAGGTTCCATTTGTGTGAGGTCACCAACCCATGTTCCCGGAGGATCATAATAAATTGCAGATTGAGTCTGGTTTTTAATCTGATACACATTAGGAATAATGCTTTCCAGAGCTACATCAATGGGAAGAATAAATTGAGGATAATAAGCAATCCAATTCCAATCTTCAGTTAAATCAATGGGAGTTAAGGGATCGATTGGCATGCCGGAAACAATGAAGGGGTCAACCGCATTGTTCATTTTGATAAGATATGCTTCACCATCTGTGATGTTATAAAGATCACCAACCCAGGTTCCGGGTGGGTCATAATATATTGAAGATTGAGTCTGGTTTTTTATCTGAAAGATATTATTTCCCAGTGCTGCAAAAACCGATTCAATTTCAGTATATTCAGGATGAACATTGAACGAAATCCAGTTCCAATCTATACCCAAACTAAATTCCTGGTCAATACCAATTGTCAATTCAAAAGGGTCTTCCGGACTGCCAATAGTGTCATTATCCTGGAAAGTTATTGTTTGAGCACATTCATAAATGGTTTGAGTTTCTTCATCAAAGATTTGGAATTCAATCGTTACACCGTTTGTATCTCCAACAACTGTGAAATACCAGTATCCATCCCAATACGGTGGATTTGGTTCCTGCCATAAACCCAGACTTCTACAGTCGGAATATCCTCCCGGTCCAAAAGCTGCTACCTGATTGCTACCAACACCTTCAAGAAATTCACTTCCAATATTTACAGTAGCCATCACAACCATGCTGTATTGAGTACCACCAATCAGCACCCAGTCTATCAAAGAGAAATCAATATCTTCAGTTGTTTGATTAGCCACTACTGAAACATCTGGAATTGTAACTGTAGTATATCCATTCAAAGAAGCTGTAACATTATAAGTGTCTTCTGCAATTTCTATTAAATAATCACCGTTTGCATCCGGATTAACAGTGATGTAGCCGGCATTGATTTCAATTTGTTCAATATTTCCTGCTGGAGGGATGGTTGTAATCAAAGATACATTTCCAGTAATTTCACCTAACATAGCAGAAAGATTGAGCGGATCTGTAGGCGAGCCGATTGTGGCGTTGTCTTCAAAAGTAACTGTAACATTACAGTCATAAATCAGATCAGTAGCTTCGTCATAGATTTTAAAACTAATCACTTCACCGTTAGTATTTCCCACAATTGTGAAATACCAGTATCCATCCCAATATGGAGGATTTGCTTCTTCCCAAAATCCTACTGAGCGACAATCTGTTTCTCCGCCCGGACCAAATGCACCAGCCATATTATCACCAATCCCTTCAAAGGGTTGATTAAATAATAATATTTGAGCAAATACAACCATTGAATATTGGGTGCCGGTAATTGGTTGCCAATTTGGTGGATCTGAGAAAAGAACTGTGGAAATCAGAACAATTATGATAATAGTTATTATTCTATTTTTTGTCATTTTTCCTCCTGTAATGTTCAAATCCTTTCCGAAGCTTCCTTCTCAGGAATTCTCTCAACTAACCTATCCGGGCGTATCCGGCAATTGCCGGAGAAGACTGAGATTCGGAAAGTTACCGTTTATATTTTTTTTGTCGGAACACCGTGAACGGCGTATTATCTTTTATATATGATTTCGTGTCCCACACCTAACCCAGTTAAATAGAAACAAAAGATTTAACCCCAGTTAAATATCATTCAATTCAACGGGGCAGGCGGGTTAAAAAGGAGTGGGTTATTGATTATCTCTCCTGTTTTTTTTGACACTAAGGACACGAAGCAACGCTAAGAGTATTTTTATTCACCTTCGTGCTTCTTTGTGAACTTCGTGGTTAATCCTCTTGATTGATGTGATTTCTATAACCCCTAACTTTAAGTAGGGGAACACTTTTTTTATGCTTTGAAAAGCATATTTTTCATAATCTTTCATAATTTATGTTACACTACCCGTTTTATGAACTTTCTAAAGGTCAACAAAGATAGAGTTTCTTCGTAAGAGACCTTTGGAAGGTTTCAAAATTCCTGAATATAACACCCTGAAAAAGCTTCTTCGGGGTGTTAAAGAAAGTTAAGTAGATTTTATTTGATCAATAAACATTTTTTAACTTGAGAATGTCCTTCTGAAAACACTTTATAGAAGTAGATACCTGAACCGAAACTATCAGCATTCCATTCCACAGTATAATTATCAGCTTCCTGATGTGTATTCACGAGAGTTTCTACAAGCTGTCCCTTGATATTATAAATCGAAAGAGTGACATGACCGGGTTTTGGTAAATAGTAGCTTATCATGGTAGATGGATTAAATGGATTAGGATAATTCCGGCTCAATTGCAGGATTTGAGGAGTTGAAGAAGATGAATTATTAAACAAAATTTCAGTCGG
This sequence comes from Candidatus Cloacimonadota bacterium, assembly GCA_030628755.1. Lineage (GTDB taxonomy): Bacteria > Cloacimonadota > Cloacimonadia > Cloacimonadales > TCS61 > JACNIV01. Next base: position 10,884 of record DAOVQH010000004.1, read on the forward strand.
TTCTATAGAATTCCCAATAATTGCATCTCTCGCATAAGATATTTTTTCTTCGCTATTCACAGTTATTCCTGTTTGATTATGATAAGTTCTGAAGTGTAATTGAGTTATTTCATCATTTCCAACAACAGTAAAGTACCAGAAATCACCAACATATTTTCCAATGGAATGACAGATATTATCTTCATCAAAAATTCCAACAGTATATTCTTCAGGAGAAACGATGGTGTTATCATTATTTAGAAGTTTAGCCATCACAATCATATTATGCTCGGTTCCTGAGAGTAGTTCCCAATTTGCATAATTTATTGAAATTTCAGGTTCAGGCATTGAGGAACGATCAGTAGTTGTATTTGCAGGATATGTTAATAAATCAGATTCAAGCATATAAATCAAATAACTTTTACCCGGATACATATTAGTTAAATCACCTATCCATACTTCATCAAAAACAGCAGATTGAGTTTGGGTTTTGATGCAGGTTGAATCTACCACATCAATGCTTTCCAATGCTTCTTCCAAAGTTAAGTTGTTTTGCGGTACATAAGCAATCCAGGTCCAGGCTGAATCTAAAGCTATCGGAGTCAAGATCGGATTAAGTTTAGTTCCGCTGAATGTGAAGTCATCATAAGCATACCACATGTTTACCTTGAAACCATCTCCCACAGTTAAATTGTTCAAGTCACCACCCCATCCTCCAGGAACAAAGTACGTTGCTGAGTGTAACTGATTTTTAACTTGATAGATATCAGGATCATCAGGATCAACAGTTAAATCAGCAAAAACTGTTGCCACAGAATTATCTGCAGGTTGGAGATTAAATGAAATCCAGTTCCAAGCTGCTGTTAGATCAAAATCAAGATCATGTGATGGAGATGGAGCAAATAAATCTATGACATTATCGTTTGTATCATCTACAAAAAATAATGTCTCCGGGCAAGCATACACCGAATCAGTTGCAGTATCATAGACTTTGAAGCTGATTACTTCAGTACCTGAGTTGTCGTCACTGACAATTGTACAATACCAGTAGCCATCAAGTTCCCAATAGTGAGAAGTTACATCCCAGTAAGGATGGCTGCCTATATTCCAGCTTGCTATTCCTCTGCAATCTGTGTCTCCTCCGGGACCAAAAGCTGCTAATTGATTGCTGTTTGAGCCATCTATGAATGAACCGTCTAATGTTGCTGTAATGTATGCGATCATATTATATTGAGTTCCCGGAATTGTTTCCCAGTTTAGAAGGGTGATATCAACTTCGGTCGTATCGTCTGCCACGACTTCTATTGATGGGAATGTTACTGTTGCGTAATGTTCTAAGGATGCTGTTAAATCGTAGATTCCATTGTTGATAGTGATAAAATAATTACCTGATGCATCTGGATTAACTGTGATCGTATCCACGGTAACTTCCACATCTTCCACATTTCCTGTACCGGTTTTTAAGGTAACAGTTCCTGCAATGTAACCATCATAATGGATGAGCATCAACAGAAAGTCTACACCTGTTGTTGGCTGACCGGATTGAACTATAACATTTGTAACAGTTGAGTCATGGTAACCTGCGAGCGTTGCTGTAACATCATAGTTGCCTGCTGGTATTTCTATTATATAACAATATTCTCCCAGATAAGGATCCCAAAAAGGGTTAGTTGTGTATCCATCAGCAGTTACTTCTACTTCGGTAACAGTACCCAAGCCTTCAAGAGCAACTGTTCCTTCAATAGTCCCTGGCAATACTACTTCTAAGGTAAAGTCAATTCCTGTTGTTAACTGTCCTGCTTGAACAATTACATTTTCTACAGTTGAATCATCATACTCAATTAAATGGGCTGTTACATCATATATTCCAGGGCTTACAGCTATAATATACACACCGCTAAAGTCTGGATGTACTGTTACAGTATCAGTTGCTGAAAAAGCGGTTACTTCGACATCCTCCACATTGCCACTCCCACCATCAAGTGTAACTGTGCCCTGTATTCCTGATTGTGGGAAGTAGTAAGCGCCCATATCATTTCGAGTGCTATCAGGGTCATTGTATACTACATCAGGATTTCCTGTATCAATACAAGGTGATTTAGTGTAATCAGGGTCCGGGAAGTTTGCCCATGTTATTGAATAAATGCCATTTGCCGGATCAGCAAAGAACGGATCAGTATCAATGCAACCTGTTCCGAAATAACTTTGACCTGTTCCATCTTTAATGTCGGAATAGGTAGCGTTTAAGGTAGCATCTGGATGTAAATAAATTTCTTCTGTAGGATTATCCCAAACTATACAATTTAAAAGAGTAATATTTGAACCATAGAGACAGGCAACTCCGCTACCATCTTGAAAAGCAATATTTCCGGCAACAGTAACATTTACTAAATTGAGAACAGAATTCCCATAAATGCAAATTCCACCACCACTCCATTGGGTACTATTCGAAAAAATTGCCACTTTTTCCAAAATTGGATTTGCTGTAAAACACATTATTCCGCCACCTTCATGAATGGCAGTATTATCGAAAATATCCACTGAAGTCAGTCGAGGATCGGAATCATAGATATAAATTCCTCCTCCATATCCATTTGCTTCATTATCTGAGATGGTAGAATTTTCTATGATAATATCTGAATTTTCCAGGTAGATTGCTCCACCAGAACTGGCACTACCAGTTGCTATACCATGTTGCAGCGTACAGTAAACGATTTTGCAGCTGTCCTGTCCATTTGTGTTCGTATCAAAAAATCTGAGTCCATGCCAACCTGTTGCCGGGACCTGAGCTGTGAATGTGATAAGATTACCAGCAGTTCCTTCTGCCAATAATCTACCAAGAATAATAAATTTGTAGTATCCGGAAAATTGAACATCGACATTAGGTTCGATTGTAAGCAGGTCTGGAGCCTGGATGGTGATCTCACCATCGATAATGTATGGACTTCCAGCAGCATTCCAGGTTCCTATCACATTCCCTGGAGGGACGTGTGTTTGTGCAAAAACTATGCTAACCGATAATAGAAATAAAACAATTAAAATCCTTTTCATAATAACCTCCTAATTTTCTTTCTTTTTTATTTTTATGGTAAAACTTGAATAATTTTTAACCCTTCATTATCTGCTACAAAAGCATAACTGCCAAATAAGTAAACTGAGACAGGTTGAGTTGTTAAAGTAACTGTTCCCAAAATATAGGGAGCATAATGATCTGATATATCAATTACATGAAGACCATTTTCTTTATCTGTCATATAAATATAATTATCATCTGCAAAAACACTGGAAGCGAATCCTTGTACATCAAGGTTAGAAATATGAGCAGGAGAATTCACATCAGAAATATCTATAATTTCCAAACCGTTTTCACCATTTGCCAAATACGCATAATTACCATTTACAAAGATACCTTGTGCAAGCCCTCCCAAAGGTAAATCCGAGACAAGAACAGGATTAAATGGATCAGCGACATCTAAAATGACCAATCCACCATTGAGACCATTTGCTATGTAAGCATAAGAATTTTGAACAAATAAATTTCTGGCATCTCCATTTGTGGAAATGTTGGAAATACTGTGTGGTGGACCAGCACAAAGAATAGTTGAAAGACCGGCATCTCCATCTGCTATAAAGGTATAGACATAATCTCTATAAACGTAAACAAAAATATCTTTCGGAATGCCAGCTGTTTCACAACTTCCAATTATAAAAAGCTCACCAGGAAGTGGAAGAGTCGGATCATTGATGAAGGGACTTACATCGATCATATAAAACATACCGGGATCGTTTGCGGCACTGTGAGAAGAAACATAACAAACTTCACCACGCACAAAAACTGAAAAAGTACGATCCGGTAATCCACCTTGATTATAAGTGCTAATTTCAGGATTGCTGGGGTCAACACAATTGAGGATGGATAAACCGCTGTATTTATCGGCAATAAAAGCATACCAGTTATAGAAAAATATTTCAGTTGCTTCCCCGGGTGTATCAGTTGAACTGATGATATCGAGCCTGATATTGATACTTTCTTCATTACTATAACCGGAATAAAAAGTGCTGCTGAATGCTCGAATTCTATAAGTAAATGTTCCGCAAGGTAGATTAATATCATCTATCCAGATTGTAACATTGCTGTCTACGATTGCAATTTCTGTTTCCCAATCCATTCCGCCGATTTTTCTATCGATATAAAATCCTTGTTCACCACTGCTTTTATCGAGCCAGGATAACTTTATTTTATTCGGGTCCGGTTTAGATAAGATTAAGCTATCAGGAGCTGGTAGAGTTGGAAAAATCGTATTCTCAATTGTTTCAGTATCTGAATCACCTGTGTATGCATAAAGGCGATATGTTACAGTTGTGAAAAGCTCGGTCTGGTCGATGAAACTGGAAGTATTCGGACTGAGATTTTTGTATTTATTGTCCCAACTTCCTTCTCCAATTTTTTTATCAACGATGAAACCATCTTCTCCAATAGAATTGTCTTTCCAGGAAATTTGCAATTCATTTTGGGATATTTGCAAAATTTCCAGATTTGTGGGATCAGTAATTTCAGAAAAATAGGCAACAGTATTCGAATATGGAGAGGTTTCATCAGTGGTAAAGTTCTTGGCATTTACTTTGTAAGCATAAACCAGGCTATCATTCGTAGGAATATTATCGATATAGGAAAGAATTGATAATTGCTGATAAGATTCATTCCAACTTGCTTCACCAATTTTTTTTGCCAGGTTAAACATAATGGAATCATTCGTCGTATCATTAAAATCCCAGGTCAATTTTACCTGACCTTCCTCAATCTTGGTGATAGTTAAATTGTAAGGAGCATTAGTAGCTTCCGGTGCTGTCAGCCCTCCGTCACAGCTGATTAGCAATAGGAATGAAATTAGAATACTCGAAAAGATAAAAAAGTTTATTGATTTAATCAGTGTTTTCATTTCTAATATCCTTTTTAGTATTCTTTTCTTCAGTATTAAACATTTCGTTAACTTCAGAATTTGAATCTCTTATTTCTTTTATCATCTCTTTTGTGGAAATGTCCTTTTTTTCTCGCTCTTCAACAGAATCAATAATTTTTGCTTTTAAGATAATTATCATTTCCCGAACATTTTTTTCTACTCTATTATATCCTGCTAAATAACGAATGCCAAAAAACCACCAGGGAAGATCTTTTAAAATAGGAATTCCAGACCTGGCTAAAGTTTCATCAGTGGTATAAATATTACCAATAACAGTTTCTTCACCATCAAACAAAATAACTTCAGTGGAGGATAGACTTTTATGGATTACAGTGCTGATAGCACCCGGTGTAGCAGAACTCTTTTCTACCGTGGACACAAGATGAATTACCTCTTTATTATCGTTTATGAGAATAGTAGGTGTTACATCCAGTATGATACCGGTTGTAAAGAATTCATCAGTAACATTACCACTTTCATCAACAGTTTTAACAGAAAAATCTTCACCTATTTGAATATAACCTTTTTTCCCTGTTAAAACTGTGATTGTAGGATTGGCAATGATTGTTCCCATTTGATTAGATTCAATGATGCGAAATAATGTATTAATATCTATACTAACATCTCCGCTTTCATATGTCGTGGTCACAGCAGCTGTGAAAAGTTCATCTGTAACTTTGCTTGCCCCCATAAAATTGAGTGAAGCCCGTACTTCTCCACTATAAAGAGTGGACCAATCAATTCCAATATTGTTTAAAAGTGATTTATCCGCTTTAAAAAATATTGAACTTATTCTTATCTGCCTTGTATCTGGAGAGATCATTTCCGCTTCCGAGATTATTTCTTCTTCTATTATTTCTTCTGTAACCAAATCTTTTATTAGATAAACTCCAGGCTGTTCTTCAAGAATAAGATCATTAAATTCTATAATAAGCTCTAAAGCATCTTTCCAATAAAGTTGTTTAATTGGTATTCCAATAGGTAGTGTGAGAGTACTCATATTGATAATCTTTCTACCCTCGAACTGCTGTGACATAATTTCAAGAGTTCTTAAAGCCTCAGGAATGCTGATGTCACGAGTGATTGTAATTAACTCTTCTTTAGTGTAAACCTGTTTATATTTAGGTTGGGAAAAGAGAGTTAAAAACAAAAAAAATATGATAAAAAATATTAATGTTTTTTTCATTGTGCCTCTTCATCTATATATATAATTTTTTCTTCAAAAATACCGATGAGGTTTATTTTAAATACAGCAGCTTGTTTATCCCAGTTGATATGATCCAGATAGCCATAAGCAACTTTGTCTCCTGGAGCGAGAGTATTAATTTTTCCATTTTCATCCCTCAAGAAAACTTTATATGATGTTAATCCAACCATTGTTGAAGTATAAATATCAAGAAATTGAAGCTCATATTCATCAAGCAAAGGCTCATGGATTCTGGAATAGAATGGATTATATCTCAGATTTGTGAACTTTAAACTTTTAAGTGGTATATCTTTTATATTAATTCCACTTTCTTTATAATATGAATTCAGAGTAATTGTGAATCTTACTGTATCAGTTTTAACTACGGATTCTTCATTAAGTCTGATAGATTCGATCATATAAAAAGGTGGTTGATTTTCAATTTGAGAAATGAAAAAGTAAAGCGATTTTATACTAGCTTCCCCGGAAATTTTATATGTATTGGATGATGTACTAAATGAGAAATCAAGATCTTCCCCAGGTTCTCCAGGTTCTCTCTCTTCCATAAATTCTAATACATCAAAATCAAAGATAAAATTAGCACAAATATTAATTAGATACTGATATGTAAGAGTCGGATTATCTTTTTTAAGTATTATTTTTTTGTTTTCAAGTACTTTTTTCTTCATATTCTCAAGAGATTCCTCAATTAACTTTTCTTCATTTGCCAGATCAGGGTGTGTTCTATTAATTGTTTCAAGCACCGTAGATTTTTCTTTGTTTGATTTTTCTAATTCTTCTAATTTTTTAACAGGTTTCGCATTAACTAAGATTGTTCCAATAATAACAATTATAAACAATCCGACTAAAATAATAGTATTTCTAATAGTATATGACATAATATTTAATCTCTTGAAATTTTAATTTTATAGCGGGCAACTTTTGACAATTTATCATCAGGGAAGGTGTTAATTAGCTGATTCCAATAATCGATTGCCCTATTTAGATCATTTTCATTTTTATAGCAATTTCCTAACATCATAAGTGCATCAGGTGTTTTTGTTCCTTTGAGTCTAATAGTATTTTCAAATATTGTTTTTGCTTCGGCAATTCTTCCCATTTGATACAGACATTCTCCAGTGAAATAGCTGGCATAATATGAACGAGGATAACCCGGATACTTTTCTATAAATTCATTCAGCTTTTCTAATGCCTCTTCATAATTTCCGGAAAAATATATTTTTATGATATTATTATAAATTTCTGAAATATCATCATCATCTAATGTCTTTTCAATCCAATAATTATTGATAAAAGAAAATTGCTCTTTTATCTTCTCTCCTAATGCTGTAGCTTCAGCTTGGGTATATGAATCAGATAATCTTAAGCGATAAGAAACATCTCCCTCTTTCAATATTGAACTGATTTTTGTTTTATATCCAAGTAGTTCCATCTCTTTCTTATCTTGTTCAACTTGTGAGAGGTCTCTTCTTGATAACAGTTGTAATTCATATACTTCATTTTTATCAAATTGCTTAGCAGAAATATCTTTAGTTTGAGATATTTCAATTCCTTTTTTGGATTTTTCTGTTATTTCATCTAAAGTTACTTTGGTTTTGCTTTCTAATTTTTTTTTATAAATATTATAGAGATCAGCAGAAGTATTTATTTTGTTTTGAGCTATTATTGCCAATTTGTGATCTGGATAATTGGTAAGGAGTTGTTTCCAATAATCGACTGCCCTATTTAGATTATTTTCCTTTTTATAGCAATTTCCTAACATCATAAGTGCATCAGGTGTTTTATCAGGTGTTTTTGTTCCTTTGAGTCTAATAGTATTTTCAAATATAGTTTTTGCTTCAGCAATTCTTCCCATTTGATACAGACATTCTCCAGTGAGATAGTTGGCATAATATGAACGAGGATAACCTGGATACTTTTCTATAAATTCATTCAGCTTTTCTAATGCCTCTTCATGATTTCCGGAAAAATAAATGTGAGTTATAGCATTATAAATCTCTTTTACTTCTACTTCAGCAACTTCTATTTCATGTTCTTCAGGAAGTTCTGCTATTTGAATTTTTGACAATCTTTCTTCTTCTTCTATTTCAAGATCTTTAGGTTCAGGGTATGAAAATGTTATATCGTATCTCCAGATTGGTAAATTTTCTATAAGATGACTTGTAACTCTTTCAATTCTTCCCTTTGGAAATAATTTTGAAAAACGAATAACATTTCTTTTTTTGGTTGTATAGCCCGAAATTTGAAAGTTATCTTCCGAGCTTTTTAAGTTAGTAATCCAGCTTATTTTATTTTTTAAAAGGGCATTTGCTAAAACATTGAGAATATAATGCCACTGATTTTTATTTCCAATTAAATCTTCTATTTCATTAATATTATTTTCTAAAACGCTGATTTCGCTTCTTATTCGATTGATTTTTGTAATAATATTTTGCTTTTGTTTAGTTTCTAATTCTAAATTACGACTAAGTTTTTGAGCATACATGATGTTCTGTTTTAGGGAAATATTTTTTGTCGTACCTATGACAGTAAAGTAGAATATGGCAGCTAAAATAAGAAAACCATGCCAGGCAATCTTAAAATGTTTTTGATTTTCAATAATCTTGGTTGGCAAAAGATTGGATGGGAAAAGAGCTTTATTTTTGGTGTCTAATGTTTTCCATGCAAGTGCAATTGGGATTGCAAATTCTCCAATTTTTTCTTTTGTGAATTCCTCAGCTTGACTGTCATCTATAGTAACATTTTTTATATCTAATATTTCTATGGATGCTTCCGGATATTTCTCCTGGAAAAAAGTTACATCTTTTTTTGATACATTATCTCCAGCCAGAAGTATATGCTGAGGTATGGGGATATTTGACACATCCTGTTCTAACATGATTTTTGAGTAGATTGCTTCTCGGGTGTTTTTATAGTCGGTATTAGTAACAATAATAGGAAATGTCTTAAAATGGCTTTTTCCTTCCATGACAATTCCTACTTTATAATCTATACCTATATACAAAATCAGCACATATTCTTCAGGGGGAATTTCATAGTTACCGCGCTGTAAATTCATCAATGAGATTTCATTAGTATCTATAAAACTATAGAAAAACTTTTTCCCGAACATTATAAGGTTGATTTCGTGTAAGGCTTTCAACAATTCGGACTCTCCACGATGCACAAATGCTAAAATTGATTTGTCAGCGTTATATATATAGTCTAAGGTATAATTTTTGGCTTTCAATTCCTCTTTTGATAGAACTTCTTCCTGGATTTTCTTTTTTATTCTTGAGGTGAAGTAACCTGGTTCAAACGGGTAATATGAAACCTGCTCTTCATTAGCATTAAGTGCGATTTTTCCTTTATCTAACGGAAAATTAAGTAGCAAATTTTGCAAGTCGGTTTTACCGGTTAAATCTTCGGGAGCTTCTTCTATTTTTTCAATTTCCACAGGTTTGTCATATTCTGATATTTCCGGAATTTTTAATTCTTCCTCTGGCTTTTCTAATTTTTCCAGCTCTTCAGAAATTTCTTCCCCCATCAAAGGATGCGAAAGAACAGTATCCTCCAGCCGGATTATTCTAATTTTGCCATTAATTGTACCTAATTGTGCCACCTTAATTGATAATCCATCCTGGAAAATACCAAATGCCAGCTTATCTTTTTTTAATTTCATTGTTTATCATTCTATTTGGAATAAGCTAAAAACTGCTCTATTCTCTTTCTATTATTTGAAAAGTTCATTGCCGTTTCTTTTGTTATGATATTGGTTTTACATAGATTAAATAGGTCTTGTTCAAGAGTTATCATACCAAACTTTTTTCCCTCAGTAATCATCTGGTATATTTCCCCGATATTCTTGCTTCTAATTGCAGCACGAACAGAAGCATTTACAGAAAGAATCTCTTTTGCCAATGATAATTTTCCCTCTTTATTAGGAACCAGTTTTTGGGATATAATTACTTTAAGTGTATCTGCTAATCTTAATCTTATTCGGTCTTGCTCTCTTGGTAGGAATTCTCCAATAATTCTGTGAATACTATCAACTACTGAGCTTGTATGCAATGTAGTAAAACACTTATGACCACTATCTGTAGCTTCAATAACTGTTGCAATTGTTTCCGGGTCTCTCATTTCACCAACAATAATTATATCCGGGTCCTGTCGTAATGCTTGAATAACTCCTTCTTTAAAACCCAATACATCTTCACCAAGCTCCCTATGTCTGATAATACATTTATCTGATTGGTGGATATATTCAATTGGATTTCCGATAATTACAATATGAGAGTTATTGTTGTGATTATTCATATTTATAATAGAGTCTAATGTACAGCTTTTTCCTGCCCCCGTGATTCCTGTTACCAAAATTAAACCTGATTTTTCATATTGAAGATCTAATCTTTTGATAATAGTTTCTGGGAAACCCAAAGACTCAATCTTAAACAGGTCCTGGCTAATGCGTCTGAAGTTTGCTACAAGCACATTGCTTTCATAATAAATGTCACTACGAAATCGACTGGGGTTTTCTCCATCATCTAATACCATTCCAACAGAAAGGTCTACATTTTTATTTTTAAAAAGTATAACTTTTTGATCATCAGATAGGACACTTAATAATATAGCAGTAACTTCATCATCTGTATATGAGGGCTTATCATCAGAAGGAGATTTATTACCATAAACTCTATACCAGACTCTTCTATTTGACCCAGGACCGCCGAAATCCATATCAGAGGCTTCTATTTCTCTCATATGTTTAAGTAGTTTTTTTAGGTTGTCGTAAGCTTCCTTATGCCAGGCAGTATTATAAGTGATAAGTTTGTTAATGTTCTGGAATCTATTTGTGCCAGTTAAGTATTCTGGTAATCCTACTAACATTTCAGGTGTAAAAGACAGACTCATAGTTCTCCTGTTAATTTTTCGTTATACGGCTTACGGTTACGGGACCCAACCAATTGACGAAACCCAATATCACAATTAATTCCTCTCACCAAATTTTGTCCACGCTAATGCTAAATTATATAATTGCCTGCAAAACGTTCACAAACTCTCTGCCAGAAAGGGGAGAAGGTAATGGCTTACTATCCTGCCGATAAAGCTCTATTGTCTCTCCCACAATTTGGCATAATTCGTCGAAAACCTCACGTTCATTGTCTC
>DAOVQH010000150.1 GCA_030628755.1 Candidatus Cloacimonadota bacterium
GAAAATTAGGCATTGAATATAAAAATTTACCGATAATGAAAACCTACGCGTAAATTAATAAAACAAACGCCAACAGTGTAGTCCCTGTGCTCGTAACTCTTTATGTATCAATATGTTTTTTTTGAAAGTGCGAAAGTCGGGCTAAATAGGTGGAATTAGGGGTGGTTGAGAAAAAATCGAGCATTTCATCAGTTTTCACACAGGCTGAGGAGCGTGGGAACGAGCGATAGTCTGTTTGACCCAACCTTGAAAAGGTACATCAGGAAGAGAAACCTTTTAAACCTTTTCAAGGTTTTTTCTTTTTTTTGATTTGACAAAGAATTAATGAGTTAAAGTTTAGAACAAATTTTTATGAATTTGGAGTAAATTTATGGCAGAGCAAGAAAAAACAGCAATAACGCCAACTAGAGAGGAAAACTATCCCGGGTGGTATCAACAGGTAATAAAAGCAGCTGATATGGCTGAGAACAGTGAGGTTCGCGGTTGTATGGTCATCAAACCCTGGGGTTATGCAATCTGGGAAAATATTCAAAAGAATCTGGATGTAATGTTCAAAGAAACCGGTCATGTTAATGCTTATTTCCCGCTCTTTATCCCGAAAAGTTTCTTTGAAAAGGAAGCAGAACACGTGGAAGGCTTTGCCAAAGAATGTGCTGTAGTTACACATTCTCGATTGGAAGACGACGGTAAAGGCGGATTGAAACCTGCCGGTAAATTAACCGAAGAATTAATCATCCGTCCTACAAGTGAAACAATTATCGGAGCTTCTTTCAGCAAGTGGGTAAATTCTTATAGAGACCTGCCACTTCTAATAAACCAGTGGGCAAATGTAGTTCGCTGGGAAATGAGACCCCGTCTGTTTCTACGCACAACTGAATTCTTATGGCAGGAAGGACACACAGTCCATGCTACAAAAGAAGATGCACTTGAAGAAACTTATAGAATGCTTAATGTTTACACAAGATTCGCACAAGAGTATTTAGCGATTCCAGTAATTCAGGGAGAAAAAACCGAATCTGAAAAATTCCCTGGAGCTGTTTCAACTTACACTTTTGAAGCAATGATGCAGGATAAAAAAGCTCTTCAAGGAGGAACTTCCCACTTCCTGGGATTGAATTTCGCCAAAGCTTCTAATATCAAATTCCAGAACAGAGAAGGAAAAGAAGAATATGCATGGACCACATCCTGGGGTGTTTCTACAAGATTGATTGGAGCATTGATAATGGCTCATGGAGATGATAACGGTCTGATTCTTCCACCAAGGATCGCACCTTTACATGTAGTCATTATTCCGATATATCGTAATAAAGATGAACAGAATAAAGTTATGGATTTCATTGATAATATTAAAGAAAAAATTAGCTCTTTAAGATATAATAATGAGAAGATAAGGTTTAAAGTAGACAATCGTGATATGCGCGGTGGTGAAAAACTCTGGGAATGGATCAAAAAAGGTGTTCCTGTCAGGCTTGAAATTGGTCCCCGTGATGTATCTTCTAACTCCGTCTTTATGGGTAGAAGAGATAAAGATTTCAAAGAAAAAGTAAGCGTTAATATTGATGATTTTATAAAAAATCTTCCTGCTTTTCTTGATGAAATCCAGAATAACATTTTTCAGAAAGCGTTAAAATTCCAGATTGAAAACACTAAAAAGATCGATAATAAAAATGAATTCTACCAGTTCTTCACACCAAAGAATAAAAATAATCCTGAAATCCACGGTGGTTTTGCCAACAGTCACTGGTGTGGCAGTTCTAAGTGTGAAGAAAAAATCAAAGACGACCTTAAAGTCACGATCCGGTGTATTCCACTTGATGCGAAACAAGAAAAGGGAAAGTGTATCTGCTGCGGGAAGGAAAGTAAAAAACGAGTTATTTTTGCTAAGGCTTATTAATGAAATTCTTTATCGATAAAGGTACAACTATTTATTTAAACCAACTATTAAACGCTGCAGGTGTGATCGAAGATTACCGAGATATTCGATTTATTATCAAGCAAGGGCTTGTATCCGTTAACGAGAAAAATACGTTTCAACAAAGGAAGATAATCAGGGCAGGAGATGTTGTAAAATTCAAGAAACATCATATCAAAGTTCTGGAACACGAGCCTTCAAAAGAGAAACCAGATAATTTACATCCCACTCCTGGAATCAGACACGGGAAAGTAAATATTTGGAAAACAAAACCATTAAAAATTGAAATCGAATTAGATAAAGAAATCAAAGTGATTTCACAAAAAATACACGAAAAATTATTAAGCAGCAATTCAACTCTTTCTTTAGCCGAATCCTGTACAGGTGGTAAGTTACAGGAAATAATCACTTCACATTCCGGTTGCTCAAAATATTTCATAGGTGGAGTTGTTAGTTATGCAAACAAAGCAAAAACTAACATTCTGAAAGTTGATAAGAAAACCCTTGAGAAATATGGAGCAATTAGTAAAGAAACTGCAATTGAAATGGTAAAAGGTATCCAACAACTTTTGGGAACTAATTATGCGGGTGCTATTACAGGAATAGCAGGTCCGCAAGGCGGAACAGAAAAAAAACCAACAGGAACAGTCCACATAGCTATTTACACAAAAGAAAAAATTATCCATAATGAATACCATTTTTCAGGAGACCGTGAAACAATCAGAAAAAAATCAGCTTTAAGCTTTTTTAAATTGCTATCTGAAAGTATCTAAATTTATATGAATATCTTTTTATTATTGACAAGAAAGATAACGAAGTATTTTTTCAACACATATTTATTTATGCTTTTTATTTTTTATATTTAACCTTTATTTTTTATCTTTAATTTAGTGCTGAATGAGAAAATAGTATTTAAATTAAAAAAACTGGGGTTTCTATGGTAAGAAAAATTTTAATTATAATTATACTAACAATTCCATTGTTCTTAAATGCTCAACCGTTTGAAGTTCTAAGTCAGAATGAGAATGAACTTATCGTGAAATTTACACTACCAAATTTTGAATTTGAAAACATAGAAACAAAAAGACGTAACTTTACCATAATAAACTGTCCTCATTCAATTAATTCGACTAAAGCTGGATTTCCTCTTCTTCCTTACTTCTCTGAAATTGTAGGTTTGCCAATTGATGGTGATGTTGAATTTCAAATTATAGGTAAAAAACAACGAGTTAAAAATAACGTTAAAATGTATCCAACTGAGAGATTAATTGATAGCGGGAATTCAGTGAAATATGAATTTTATCAGAATAAAAAAGCATATAACACATCAAAGCTCTATCCAGCTAAACTCATTGTAAAAGGTGAACCAGCTTATATAAGAGATAGATATTTTACAGGTTTTAACGTTTATCCATTCCAATATAAAGCACGCTCTAATGAACTTATTATTACAACTGAGCTGACATTTCGCATCAGCATTCTCGGGGATAAAAGTGTTAGCAGACAAAACTACTTGAGCAGTAATAATTTTATAGATGAAATTGGAGACTCTTTTTTCCTTAATAATGAGTTTTCCAAAAAATGGCGAAAAGAAAAAGAAATAGCAGCAACAACACCTCCTTTCAGGAATGGTGATCTCGTTAATGAAATCCAGTTTATTATTAATGAAGAAGGAATTTATAAAATCACTTATGATCATCTTATAGAAGCTTTATCCGATCCTGATTACCCGATCGAGTTTGAAATGGAATTTGACTGGGATGAAATTGACCCCCATAATATTGAGCTTTCTGATGAAAATGGTCCTGTTCCTATTCATTTTGTGGGTGAAGGAGATGGCTCTTTTGACCCGGGAGATTATTTTGAATTTTTTGGAGACAGACATTACGGGGAAGAAAGATATTATGATGATTATACTGCTGAGAATGTTTACACTCTGAAACTATTGGATATTCCCGGAAGTAGAATGGCAGTAGAAAATGGTGGTCTTGGCAATATCCAAAGTGGTCAATTTATTATCCCTGAGTCTTTTCAGCAAACTGTACATTTCGAACAGCAGAATACTGCTGATCATCTAGGTGCACAATTTATTCATAATTCACATGATTATTACAGGGAAGATATCTGGTTCTGGGATAAAATAAATGCACCCACTCTGGAAATCTATCCTTTCGAACTTCAATATCCAGAACAAACGAACATCAGAACATTTTATGCAGAGGTATGCTTATTCAGCACCACCTTTGATGAAGATAATTATTATACAATAAATCATCTTGCCCAGGTAAATTTGAATTCATCTCTTATAAACCAGCATGAATGGCATGGTCAGACTGAAAAGATTTTTGAAAATATCGACAATCCTATTCCAAACAGTTATCTTGAACATGGAACTAACAACATTTATATCAGTCTTCCCGGAATACCCGGAATAGAACATGAACAGGTTTTACTGGATTATTTTGAGTTAACATACTGGCGTGAATATAAGACAGATGACGATTATCTCAAATTTACAAAACCACAAAATAAGCCATTGGGATTATTCCAGTTCCAAATTGATAATTTTTCAAGTGACCAGGTTTCAGTTTACAAGATCGGATGCAGTTACATTGAAAATGTTCAAATAACGGCTTTTTCGGGAACTGGAACTGCTCCCTATCAAGTTGCATTCCAGGACAGTCTCTTTTCACATAATACAGAGTACGTTGCAGTAACAGAAGCTAATAAAAAACTCCCAAAAAGAATTATACCCAATATACCTTCCAGTTTGAAAGACCCATTTAATATTGCACATTACATTATAATCACTATTCAAGAGTTTGCTGAAAATGAAGGAACCCTTCAATTCAAACAAATATGGGAAAGCCAGGGGAAAATAGTGAAAATAGTAAGCCTGGAGGATATTTTCGATGAATTCAACCATGGAATTCGTTCTGCAGAAGCAATTAAAGATTTTCTGAGTTATGCTTATAATAATTGGTCAAGTCCACAAATCACTCATGTTCTTTTACTTGGTGATGGAATTACAGATGAAAGGGATTTCAGTGCAAACAGGGAATATAATTTAATCCCTTTTAAGAATATCTGGGCTGAAAAAAGAGGGGCAATTGCCAGTGATAACTGGTTTGCTTGTATTGTTGGAGGTGATCCTGTTGCCGATATCAGTATAAGTCGAATAAATATCTGGGAAGAAGACCAGATCCTGGATGTTGTTAATAAAACAATTCATTACATTGAAAATCCAAATTACGAAGACCTCTGGCATAGTCATGTTACACTCGCTGCTGGCGGTAACCCGGGTGAGGGTTCTGATTTCGCAAAGCAAAGTGAACGTATCAGAAATGCCTGGATACCTCAGGACTACAATGTTAGTAGAGTATATTGTAATACAGAGGGTATTCCTCAGGTATACAGCGGTAGTACCACATCTCTGATTAGCAATATAAACGATGGAACGATCTATTTACAGTTTATAGGTCATGGTGGTGGCTATGTTTGGGCAGATTATAACCTGTTCAATAAAGCAGATATAGCCACTTTGAATAATGAGAATTATCCCCTGGTTAGCAGTCTATCCTGTTATGGTTCTGCTTTCAATTACCCACAAAGCTCCTGTATAGGTGAAGAACTTGTTTTAACCGCAGGAAAAGGAGCAATTGCTCATGTTGGTTTTACTGGCTATGGATATAAAATTGCAGATGAGTATTTCGGGAAATGTCTGACAGAAGCAATTTTTGATAAACAGGTAGCAACAATCGGGCAGATAATAGATTTCACAAAAGCTAAATTTTATGCAGCTTATGGAACAAGTGCTGTCGGTATTGCCTTAACTCACGGTTGTGCATTACTTGGTGATCCAATGATTAATATAGTATTACCTCTTGAACAGAAACAGGTTAATCTAAATAAATACAATCTGAGTGAAGGTGATACACTTATAATAACTTCCAATGTTGGTTCATATATCTCTAATGGAAAATTTATCATTCTCGATGAGGATGATGTTCAACTGCCACTTAACCAATACTATCCATTCATTGTTCCTGCAATTAATGGTACTCTTACCTCCTCCGATTTTGTTATCCCGCCCAATCCAAACGCAATATACTTAAGATATATTAAGCTTTTTGCTTATGGTGATGATAGGGAAGTTACAGGAATGACGAATTTTACTGTTGGTCAGGCTGCAGTGGTAAATCTGGAAATTATACCTGAATATCCTACAGAAAATGACTCGATTCTTATAAGTGCAGATTTCTTTGATGAAGATGGAATTGATAATATTATCTGCCGTATTAGTTATGAAAATAATGATATTCGTATTCCTATGGTCAATACAAGTGGTCCTACTTATATTCTGGAAGAAGCAATTCCACCAAATGAAACAGGTACTATTATCAGCTTTCATTTCAGAATATACGATTCTATTGGTGCTTCAACCATAACAAA
>DAOVQH010000088.1 GCA_030628755.1 Candidatus Cloacimonadota bacterium
ATTATTCAAAAGAAAGTGACTACCTAAAACTAACAGGTAAAAAACCCTTTGTTATCTTATTCGCAGGTGTGAATGGTGTAGGCAAAACGACTACGATAGGGAAATTAGCTAAAAAATATACTGATTTGGGAAAATCTGTTCTAGTGATAGCAGCAGATACTTTTCGGGCTGCAGCGATCGAACAACTCACAATATGGGCGGAAAGAGCAGGAGCCAGCATTATGAAACAGCAGAGAGGAGCAGATCCTTCTGCAGTGGTTTATGATGGTGTAGTTTCTGCTGTGAATAAAAAGATCGATGTAGTAATGATCGATACTGCTGGACGTCAGCATACAAAAGTGAATTTGATGAACGAGCTTTCCAAAATTGTACGTACAATCAAAAAGATTATTCCGGATGCTCCCCATGAAACACTTCTGGTGATTGATGCGACTACCGGGCAAAACGCTATCTCTCAAGCAGAAACATTTAATGAAGCAATTAAACTCAGTGGTTTGGTTCTTGCGAAATTAGATGGCACTGCAAAAGGGGGGATTGTCATCGGTATAAAGCATCAATTGAATATTCCTGTGAAATTGATCGGTGTAGGTGAATCGAACGAAGACCTTCGAGATTTTAAAATTAATGAATTTGTAGAAGCGATTTTTGAGTAATCAGTAACTTCCGAGAAGTACCAGGTATGTCTGAACTACTGCAAAGAGCGTACAGATAAAAGCAATCTTCATTTTTGAATATTTTTTGAATTTAAGAACTGCAACCGGGATAAACCACAACCAGTTCAAAAGAAATATCCATAAAGAAATATTATAAAGATACAAGAGTCCGTTCCAGTTAACTTGAGTTAAGTTGTCCGGCAGCTGCCGGATAATCTTGACTTAAGTTGAAAAATGTAAGTCTCAACTTAACACAAGATTTTTCAAACTTGTGTCAAGTTTTGCACTAACAAGTGTATGCTTATAAAATAGTACAAACATATAACTTATCATTCCATCAAACCATACAGCAGCTTAATCTCATCCTCCCATTTCTCCGAAACTGGTGTTTCCAAAATAAGTGGAATTTCCTCAAATCGCTTATCATTGACAATGAATTTAAAAGCATCGAGCCTAATTTCACCTTTGCCAATACTTTCATGACGATCAATTCTACTGTCAAGTTTTCTTTTGCTGTCATTCAGGTGTATTCCTTTTAAATATTTTAATCCGATTATTTTATTAAATTCTTCGATAGTTACATTAAAAGCTTTTTTTGTTCTGAGATCATAGCCTGCAGCAAAGGTGTGGCACGTATCCAGACAGACTCCAACCCGTTCTTTATTTTCTACATGCTTAATAATAAGTGCAATGTGTTCAAAGTTGTATCCCACGTTATTCCCCTGCCCTGCTGTGTTTTCTATAACTGCTATTACTTTATTGGTTTTATCGATAGCAATATTGATTGATTCTGCGATTGTTCTCAAACATTGTTCTTCCGATGTTTTTCCCAGGTGACTTCCCGGATGAAAATTCAGGTAAAGTAAACCCAACTGTTCGCAGCGCTGCATTTCATCCAGGAAAGCTGTTCTTGATTTTTCCAATCCTACTTTTTCCGGATGACCAAGATTAATTAAATATCCATCATGGGGGAGAATGTGCTTGGGCAGGAATTCATACTTTTCACAATTTTCTTTGAATAATCTGATATTCTCTTTTGTTAGAGGTTTTGCTTTCCACTGTCTCTGGTTTTTAGTGAAAAGAGCAAAAGCTTTTGCTCCAATTTCTTTTGCATTTAGGGGAGCATTTTCCACTCCACCAGCAATACTTACGTGAGCTCCGATTCGTTTCATAAATTAAAAAATCCGTTATGTATTTTATATACCAAATACTTACTTTATATTCACTTTTTATTATTTTCAGTTTTTATTTCTTGTAGAAATTAAACTTCAATCCTATTTTAAAAGAATGCATTTTTTTGTCTCGCTAAATTTACCGGATTTTAGTTGGTAGAAATAAATTCCAGAACTTACCGGTTTTCCGTTTTCATCCGTTCCGTTCCAGGTTATGTGGTGAAGCGACTCCGTCGCTTCTGCAATAACGTGGTTATTGCACTCCAAAGTTCTTATTTTCTGCCCTTTGATATTATAGATTACAATCTCCGTGTTCTCTGTGGTCTCTGTGGTAAATCTTATGGTTGTTTCAGGATTGAATGGATTAGGATAGTTTTGATAAAGTTTACATAACACAGGTTCAATAAAAATCTCATCTTCCACAGAAACATATATCCAGCCGGAAGCATTAGGACCACCATAAGCTCCCATATCATTGATGATTGTTCCCATTGACGGATACAAAGCAAAACCAGGATTATCCGGGTCTTCCGGGTCATAATATATTGGGTCTGGATTTCCAGTATCTATACAGGGAGAAGCAAAACTTAAATGATAAAGTGTGTCTGCAAATAATGGGTCTGCGTCTATGTTGCCTTCAAGCCAATTTACTGTGCCATTGTTATTTGTAATAATTCCAGCTTCTCCACCTTGAATATCTGAATAAGATATTGTAATTGTGTTAGGGTTTGCAGCTCCATTGAAATAAACTTCTTGCGGTGAGTCATCCCATAATATACAATTCATTAAAACAGGATCGGAAGAATTACAGCAGTAAATTCCTCCACCGCTATCTGCATTATTATCCGAAATAGTAACATTTTCTAAACATGGATCGGAAAAATGATGACAGCAAATACCGCCACCATAATTAGAAGCAGAATTACTTGCAATATTAACATTTTCAAAACTTGGATTAGAATAAACACAATAAATTCCTCCACCATCATCAGAAGCGGAATTATTTGTTATGATTACATTTAAAAAACTCGGAGCGGAACTGATACAATAAATTCCGCCACCATCATTAGAAGCAGAATTATTTATTATGTTAACATTTTCTAAAGAAGGGCTGGAATGATAAAAATAAATACCACCTCCTTCATCATTGCCATTCCGGATTGTCAGATCTTGTATAGAAAAATTGTTATCGTTATCACAATAAAGAACTCTACTCATTCCCTCACCATCTAATATTGCAGAGTTCATACTTTCACCGTTCAATGAAATAAAACTTCTGCAATTCAATGGAAAAAATTCACTGGTTTGAGAAGGAGAAAAAGTTCCATTTGATAAGAATATAGTTCCGGGATCTGTACTGGCTGGAATAATTTTTACAAGAGCATAAGAGATCGTGAGTAAGGGATCATCCGGTGTTAAACCACTATTATTATTTGAACCTGCAGGACTTACATATAAATCTTGATTTACAGGTTCAACCATACAATTAAGAATATCAAATGTGAAATTATTAACCGGATAAGCAAAATAATCAGTTGGATTTAATACAGTAAAAGTATCAACAATTACATCTATACTAAAATCATTAGAACCGAAAAGATCATTCCCGTAAGTAGATGAAAAGTTCAGATAGATATTACAACGATTTTCAGGATCGAAAATTGGATAAGTGTTATAAAAATATATACCTCCACCAAAAAGATTAGATGTATTTCCACAAATCGTTACATTGGACAAATTTGGATTAGAGTTTATAAAATATATTCCGCCACCCTTTTCTGAAGCAGAATTACATGATATGGTTACATTTGTAAGACTCGGATCGGAACCAGTACAATAAATCCCACCACCCCATCTCGAAGCAGAATTACCTGATATTGTTACATTTTCTAAACTCGGACTGGATTCAAAACAATAAATTCCACCACCTTTATAAGCATAACCATTTCTTATGATAATATTTGTAAGCACTGCTTCAGTTACATAATTAAACTGCATAACTCTACTTTCATCATCTCCATCTAATATCGTTTCTTCCTCTATACTTCCCTCCAATGAAACATAATTACTCCATTCTATCGGAAATGCCTCTCCATTTGTCGCTGAACTATATATCCCTGGTAACAGAAAAATTGTGTTTTGGTTTAAACTATCTGCATAAATCTTTGATAACGCACATCTAATAGTTTTCAAAGGATCATCCGCAGTAGTTCCGGTATTGGAATCATCTCCATCAACCGATACATAAAGGTTGGAATTTATTAATGAATCCTGGATGGAATGTATAATATCAAAAGTAAAATTATCAATCGGAGATGCATAATAATCAGTTGGTGTTAATACAGTAAAAGTATCGACAATAACATTTATTGTATCACAGTTATATGCATAAATATCCACACCATAACCTCTACTGTTAATAGTATTATTCAGATAAATACTGCTTCTGTTTTCTAAGTTGAAAAATAGATTAGATTCCCGGCAGTAAATTCCACCACCATAGAAAGCAGAATTATTTGATATTGTTACATTTGTGAGACTCGGACTGGAATTATTATAACAAAAAATTCCACCACCACTATCAGAAGCGGAATTACCTGTTATGGTTACATTTGTGAGACTCGGACTGGAATTATTATAACAAAAAATTCCACCACCACTATCAGAAGCGGAATTACCTGTTATGGTTACATTTATAAGACTCGGATTGGAGCTAAGCCAGCAATAAATCCCCCCACCGTAATCAGAAGCGGAATTACCTATTATTGTAACATTTGTAAGACTCGGATTGGAATTACTCTGACAGTGAATTCCACCGCCATAATCAGCAGAATTATTTGCAATAATGACATTTTCTAAACTTGGATTAGAATGAATACAATAAATCCCACCACCCCATCCGGAAGAATTATTCACTATTGTAACATTTTCTAAATTTGGATTGGAGTAATAACAATTCATCCCACCACCGTTTCCGGAATGATTATCTGTTATCGTAACATTTTCTAAATTCGGATGAGAATGATAAAGACGAATTCCACTAGTATAAGAACCCTCACTATTTCTGATTGTTATGTTTTTAATCGAAGCATCTGTTACATAATACAATCTCATAACTCCGGTTTCATTATTTGCATCTAATATCGTTTCATTTTCAATATTTCCATCTAAAGATACAAAGTTACTCCATTCTATAGGAAATATCTCTCCGGTTGTTTCGAAGCTATATATTCCCGGTGCAAGATAAATTGTATTTTGGTTCAAACTATCCGCATATATCTTTGATAATGCACATTTGATAGTTTGTAAAGGTTCATCCATAGTAGTTCCGGAATTGGAATCATCACCATCGACAGAGACATAAAGGTCTGAGTTAATCAGAGTATCCTGAATAGAATGTAAAATGTCAAATGTAAAATTAGTAATCGGTGATGCATAATAATCAGTTGGTGTTAATACAGTAAATGTATCCACAATTACATCTATAATATCACAATCATAAGTATAAATATCCACACCATACCCTCTACTATTCAGCACTGAATTTTGAAAAATATTACATCTGTTTTCCGGATCAAAACTTAGATTGGATTCATCACAGTAAATCCCGCCACCTTTAAAAGAAGCGCAATTATTTGTGATTGTTACATTTTCTAAAATCAGGGTCGAACCTGTCGAACACTCAATTCCACCTCCCTTAAAAGCAGAATTATTCGCTACGAGTGCATTTCGTAATCTCGGAGTGGAACCCTTATCACAACTAAACCCACTTCCTGAATTATTTGTTATTATAAGATACCGTAAACTCGGACCTGAACCACCACAACCAATACCAAGAGTTCCATTCGTAATTGTAAAACCTGTTAAAACAGCAGTTGCTAGTTCTTCATTTACGAAAGTAACAACAATTCCGTCCTGGTTTCCATCGATCACTGTTTGAGAAATGTAAGATGTATTTTGAGTTGTTAGAAACAATGAAGCAACTACTATGTTTTTACCATTATAGTTGATATTCTCCACATAAGTATCTGGTTGAACCAGAACAGTGTCGCCATCAACTGCTACATTAATCCCTGCCTGGATTGTTGGTTGGTCTGCCGGGATATTGATGATAGTTGCATAAGAATAACAGAAAATAAACAAACTAATTAGAATACAATAATACTTATTCATGATCTCCTCCAGTTTATTTGATTAAAATCATCTTCTTTGTCTCGCAGAATTTACCTACTTTCAAATTATAAAAATAAACTCCTGACCCGACAGGTTGGTTGTTTTCATCTCTTCCATTCCAGATTACTGTGTGAAAGCCTACATCCGGTTTTTTATCTACAAGTGTTTTCACTTTTTGACCTTTAATGTTATAAATTGATATGTTCACAAATGAGGACAATTGGGCTACATAAAAAGAAATTGTGGTTGTTGGATTGAACGGGTTGGGATAGTTTTGATAAAGAATACAGGATTTTGGAGAGATAATTTCATCATCTACTGAACCTGGACTGTTGCTTGTACCGGGTGTTGGTTCATCAAAGAACTGCCAGTTATCTGCACCATCAGGATATCTTCCAAAAGAAATATCTTCTTCCTGAGGACCAAAGCTTAATGTATCAATTGGAGTAATACCATCGATTTCATATAAACCAATAAATTCACCATCTGCATCAAGTTTAAAATTAGTGTGTAACTCTCCCTGTTCTTCGTCATCATCTGTCCAAACTAAAAGAAAGCCATTTGCAGGAATTTCCACATCGGGGAATTGCCATTTATCAGGGATTGCGGGATTATCTGTTAAGAAAAGACCCTCCATATTTATTGCTCCAGGGTTTGAATTGAAGATTTCAACCCAATCATCATATTCACCATTTTCATCTGCGATGGTAGTTTCATTATCAGCCATGAATTCATTGATATACAATCCTGTAATTTGTTTTGTATAATCGAATTGATCGAGTATAGATTGTACAAAATATTTCGCTTGTAAAAAGGGTAGATAAATAAATGTAATTAACATAAAGAATAAACAAAACTTCTTTGTTAACATGATTTTCTTTTCCTTCTATTTTTTTAATATCATTTTAAAATTCGATAAAACATATTATCCTTTTTTATTCTTGTGAAACAACTTTTAATTGCCTTTCATTATTCTATATTTATGTTTCGATACTTTTTGTTCTTCCTAAAAGCTTTTGAAAACCTGTCAGGTTTTAAGATTTTTAGAAACCTGACAGGTTTGAAGGTTATGTAATTCTTTTTATAGGTCTGAGTGAATTTAATCAAAGAACATATTCCTGTTATCGACGATATTTGCTTCTTCTTTCAGCTCTGTAAACCAGGTGTTAAGGTGTTCGTTTTCAGCATTTAACTGGGCATCTTCCATAAGTTGTTCTTTTTCAGATTCAAATTTCTCCATATCCGGTTTTGTTCGATTTTTCACAAAGGCAATATAAGCTCCGTTATCATCTTTAACCAGGTCTGTATATTCACCAGCTTCCTTGCTGAGAATCTCATTATTCAGAGCTTCGGATTTACGAATACTAGGGATTGTTTTATTGATTGTAATATCAGATGCTTCAATGATTTTCCAATTATCTTTTTCAGCAGCTTTAAGATAATTGTCTGGTTGATTTGTTTCTACGAAAGTTTCTGCAACCTTAATGACTTCTGCGAGTTTCTTTGCATTTTCTATTTCTCTTTTAATTCTAGCTTCGACTTCACTGAATTCCTGGTAATGCTCCCCGATTTTATAGGATATTTCTGCAACGATGTAATCTTCATTTTTCTGTTTAACAGGGTCATGAAGCGTTCCAACTTTATGTGCAAAGGCAAAATCAATCATCTCTTCTTCAGGACCAATACCACCGATATAAGGTGTACCTTCGAAGAATTCCCTGGTTTCTTCTACTTGATAAGCAAGATCCTCACCAGCTTTTTCCAATCCTTCCTTTTCAGCTTTTTCATAGAGATCGTAGGCAATAATATCCATATTCTGTTTTGTTTCTTCTGAAGCTTCTACTTTCAGAAGAATATGACTTGCATGAACTTCTTCATTACCAGTATCGTCCTTTCTTTTATCGAACATTTTTATGATATGCCAGCCAAATTGAGTGTGAACAGGTTCACTAATTTCACCTTTTTTCAATGAGAAAGCGACATCTTCAAATTCTTTTACCATTCTACCTCTGCCAAAGTAACCAAGGTCACCTCCATTCGGACCTGTGGGCCCCTCGGAATGTTTTTTTGCAGTTTCAGCGAAATCTGCTCCATCCATTACTAAATGATAAATTGAATCGGCTCTTGTTTTAACTGCTCTAATATCAGCTTCACTGGGTTCAATTTTAATTTTAACATATTTGTATTTGCAGGCGGGATCCATTTTATACTCTTCTTTATGTTCCTCGTAATAAGATTGCATTTCTTCGTTAGTGATTTCCATATCTTCGACTTTATTGGGATTAAAGAAAATAATATCA
>DAOVQH010000044.1 GCA_030628755.1 Candidatus Cloacimonadota bacterium
AAGATGGTTTGGATGAGAATGATTGGAATGGTTGGAAACTTATGATGGAGAAACTTGGGAAAAAAATCCAGATTGTTGGTGACGACCTATTTGTAACGAATGTTGAGAGATTACAAAGAGGAGTTGATGAAAAATCAGCAAACTCCATTTTGATTAAGCTTAACCAAATCGGTACACTTTCTGAAACTTTAGATGCAATCGAGCTCGCAAAAACTTCAGGATTCACATCGGTTATTTCTCATCGAAGTGGGGAAACCAGTGATTCATTTATTTCTGACCTGGCTGTTGCGGTTAATGCTGGACAGATCAAGACCGGCTCCATTTGCCGCCAGGAGAGAATTACAAAATACAATCAACTTCTTAGAATAGAAGAACAACTTGGTAACACTGCCCGATTCTATGGAAAGGATGTTTTCTTTAACTTAAAATAAGATATATTATGACCTTGCGCAAGCTTCAAGCCTTCGCAGGGCTTCATAAAAATATTGTCTCCAAGCCCTTTAGCCTATGAAACCTTTTAGTTTCATTGGGCCAGCTTGGAGACAGAGTTGTTATCCGTTCCCATCCGTCAGCTGCCGGATAGGAACGAGAAATGCAATCACGGAGGTAACATGAAAAATCTTATCATATTTCTTCTGACTATATCAGTTATTGCAGGCTGTTCAACAGAAGGAGATATTAAGATAATCAATCGAACAAATCATTATCTCTATTTCACGATAGAAGGAAGTGATTATATCCTCGAAGGTTCTGAAAACACTAATCCCAACATTACAATTGATGTTGATACTGGTAAAAGATTCCTTTTTTTTGGTGAAGGTGAAACACAGGTTGATATGTTTATGGAAGGTGAGACTTTTATGATGCAGGAAGCAGACAGTTATGGGAATCCTACAGGTTATTATTATACAGAAACTACTTTAACCGTTAAATCTAATGAAACATTGAAAATCTATTGCGACCCTACTCACGCAGGTGTGAAACTGATTAATAATTCTCTGGTTGATGTGGTTGAATTCTGTTATTATACCGATGACAACGATTCTCTGGTATTGATTATTGATTACCTTGTTGTTCCTGGCGATTCAGCCTGGAGCAGGTTAAAAGCAAGCACAGCACTGGATTCGATTATCTATTCTTTCATAATTGAATATGAGACCGGTGATATTGACAGCAGTTATGTGGATATTGATAACCTTGTTGTTGATGAACAATTCCCGATAGAGTTACCGTAATAAAGTTTAAGGGTACAAACATAAGGTGCACGTTGTGCACCGAATATATTAAGATTTATTAAAGACATTTTTATATTTTAAAAACATTTGACAATATTTAATGAGTAAAGTTATAAGAGTATTGTCTCTAATAAAATTGAATGCATTACAGTAATTATAATTTTGGACACAAAATTTGTTTGACATTTATGTGAGTTGAGGAAAACTACAAAGATAACATCAATGAAATAAGGAGGAAACCATGAGAAATAAAACGATAGTTTTAATCTTTAATGAAATAACTTCTATCCCGGGAATTACTTTCAATGCGTATCCTAGTCCATTTAATCCGACAATTACTTTTTCTGTTAAATTTACCGCTGAGTTCGCAAAGGACGCAGAGACTTGTCCGCCGTGGCGGATTCAAATCTTTAATGTTAAAGGACAGAAAGTTGAGACTTTGGAGTGCATTAACCGTGTTAATGCAAAAACAACGCGGTTGTTTTACCCCAAAACAAGGAAAAAGGAGAAAAAGCTTGACCTTAAAAACATTAGTAAATGATTTTTGAAAGTGTTTTTAAGAACAATTTGTTCTGAAGGAGGAAATGATGAAATTTCTAATTTCAAATTTCAAATATCTAATTCTGTCACTATTGATTATTAATTCTTCATTATTAATTACCCAAAACAACTTAGAACAACTCGCCTACCTTGAGGGAGAAAATGAAGATGACCGTTTCGGAAAATTCATCACATCACTCGATTTTAACGGAGACGGCTATGATGACCTTGTCGTAATTGCCAGAGCTTGGGGACAATGGCGTGGTAAATTGTATTGCTATTTGGGTGGAGAAGTATTTGATACTGAACCAGATTTTACCATTTCCGGAAATCTTGATTCGTATGTAAAATCACAAGTTACGAATTTAGGTGATCTTAACAATGACGGTTACGAAGATCTGGGGATGGAGAGAGAAACCGCAGACAATTTTCTTATCCAAATATTATATGGTAATACTGAACTTGATTCAATTCCCGATTTTGAGCTATCCGTTTCTAAAGAAGATTATGCTGGTGTTGACATTAGAGCATTAGGAGATATTAACAATGATGGTTATGATGATACTGGTATTGTTAAATCACGGTATTATTCTATACAAGAAAATTTTCCTTTTGAGTTTTATTTATGCTTTGGTAATCAGGATGATTTGACTGTTGAATACTTTGGTGAATGGGGTGATGGTTTTGGACCTAGTGGATTCAGCGGAATTGGTGATGTAAACAATGATGGATATGATGATTTTTGTATTGGTTATAGCTATGAAATTGAAGAAGAACGACGCTATACAAATACATTATACTACGGTTCAGAAACTATCGAACCTGAACCTGATTTGATTCTCTGGGATTTAGAAAATACAAATATGACTCTCGGTTTGCCGGCAGGAGATTTAAATGCTGACGGTTATGATGATTTTGCAGGACATCTAACGACAACAGTTGATTACAATATTCGTCTTTGGTACGGTCAAGAAATTGTAACACAGACTCCAGATCTTTTGCTTAATTATGGTTATGGTGGTGGTGGAGCAGATTATGCATTTGATTTTGGAGATGTTAATAATGATGGCTATAGTGATATAGCAATCGGATCACCTGGTGCCGGTTTAAATGGTAAAGCCTATTTATATCTCGGTGGTGAGAATCCTAATAATACTTATGATTATGAATTTGAAGAACCACCCGGTGTTAACCACGATTATGGAACCGCGGTTACAGTCGGCAGATTCGATGGAGATGAATATGATGATATCGCAATTTCGGGACCGATGGACGGAAGTGGACAGAATCACGGTTATATTCACATTTTTGCCGGCAATGGGGAATTGGTAGATCTGGTAGATGCGGAGGATGAAGAAATACCGCTGGTGAGCAATGTTGTATTTAATGCTTATCCCAATCCTTTTAATCCGTCAATTACTTTTTCTGTAAAATTTACCACAGAGTTCACGGAGAGCACGGAGATTCAAATATTTAATATCAAAGGGCAGAAGATTGAAACATTGAATATTGAAAATTTAATATTGAATAATGAAATAGAATGGAAGGCCGAAGACCACGCTTCCGGCATCTATTTCTGTAAACTTGTTAATGTCGAGACGGGTAGTATCCTGTCTGTAAAGAAAGTAACATTGTTGAAGTGAATTTGGAGTGCAATAACCGTGTTATTGCATAAAACAACAATCTGAATATTCTTGAGAATTTTCAGAATAAACGGTTGTTTTACTCCACAACAAGAAAAGCAAATCCGGCTTTGCGTAGGCTACGCCGGGACTAGCGGGAGGAAAAAATGTTTAGAAAAGTATTATTAACTTTAGCAGCAATACTGCTTGTTTCTCGTGTATTTGGATTATATTCCGATAATTATATTCTCGGAGCTTATACTTATTTGAGGTCATATACATCCCATGCAGATGTTTGTATGGATTACCTTACGGAAGCAAATTATAATTGTCATGTTTGTACTAATTCTATGCAGGATAATAGCCTGCTTGCGCAGCAATCAAATGAAAGACAATTAGATATGATACTAAATGATTATTATTGGGACGATGATTCGGAAACTTATGGAGTTTATGAACTGACAAAAGCAAGTAACTATATCTACGAAGCGGAATATTCGGAGATTGGAGAAATTATTGCTCCGGAACCGTGCCCTTCAATGTATCATTACAGGATTACAAGACCGGATGGTGTTGGTGATTTTCAATTCTCCCAATATGATATAAATGTAGGAAACTCGTCACACGATAATTATTGGAAATGCGAGGTAAACGACAATTCATATCCGAGTTTTGCCGCAGATACACTTTACTGGAAGTGGCTTAAATTTGGAGAAAATTATTCTTTAAGCAAGCAAATTATTACTGTAAGGCAAGATACACTATTCTTCGAATTTACTATGAAAATAGATAATCCTCTTCCGGATGATCCAACGGAAATATGCTGTGCTAATGTATATGTATTGAATGATGCTGCTGAAAAGGTGTATTTACCCATACATAGTTATGAACCAGATTTATATCCTGATAAGGATTTAACAGTAGGTGATTTTTATCGTGAACCACAGCCACCTTATACCATATTTACATTTTACACACCCAAAGACGAGATACCTGCAGAAGCGGTTGTTCAGGATCATTACGAGCATAAATTATTAAACCTCAATTTTGAGGTTTACTGGCATAACAATGAAGATTTATATATAGATTATTTCAGGTTCTATGATGATATTTACAAGAAATTGGATAATGGGGATTACGATGATATGATAGTATCCAGATTTGATGATTTGAATGTTCCAAATTTAAAATACCTCTACTCCAAAGATGAGCCTTGTGGCCCGCAATATGATCCTTATCGGTTAGTCAATAATGCTTTAGATAATAATATTGATTTGATGACAACATTATTTAGATATTGTTTCTGGTCTGGAGGAGGATATGATTATACGGATCATACTTATAATCATCATGAGCTGTTTAATACTGTTTCAGAACCTGATAATATTATGATTAATCATTATCACTGTGCTCCTAATACAAAATGGAACGAGGTTACAAGTAATTTTCCTTTTATCGGACATAATCAAAACCGGATTGATAGATTGCTTAACTGGTATAATAATGTAAGAGAAATTGCAGAAGATGCACAAATTCCTTTCTTCACAGTGCCACAGACTTATGGTCGCTATTATTTGGAACCCTATAGTGGTGATGAACATTGGCGTGTTCTGCTTCCACCTTCAAAAATGCTAAAATGCCTGCAATTTCTACCTTTGTGCTATGATGCAGATGGAATAATTAATTACAAATTTGTTTCGAGTTATCACTATTATCAAAGTGGAAACGAGCTAGACTTTTCTGAACCACTTGGTATAGAAGGTGAAATTGATGATTCCCGTAATGATTTTTATAGTTTTGGACTAATTAACAGAGAAGGTAATGTATACAATGGAACTCCATATAAAACTGATCATTATTATGCGATTCAAGAAGCAAATCTGGAAATAGAAACTATAGGCACAATAATTAAAGATTTAGAATGGCAAGGTGCAGGAACTATTGAGACAGAAAATACTCTAACAGAATTTGATGTGGCTCTCGCTGATGATCTAAATTCCATAACAATAGAAGATGATAATTCGTATTATTCTGGTTATGTAGAATGTGCTGTATATAAAGATAGTGTAAATAATAATTACTTTATGTTAGTAAACCGGAGAACAAATTTTAGTTTACCTGAATATACTAATGAAAATGGCTATATATATCAAATTCCGATTGATGTTGATTCTGCTTTTGAAGTTGCTGATGATCAGGTTGTAATATTTGAATTCAATCAGGTTCCAGATAATTATGTTCTTATCGATCAATACTCAGGTGGTATTTATGAAATTATTGAATGCATATCCGAAATCCAAATAGGACCAGGAGACGGAATGCTACTGAAATTATGCCAGTTACCGATACCTGAAGAAATTACAGGTCTTATTATTGTTTCAGACTGTTATATTCCTTACAATGTTATAATTCTAAATGGCGGAATATTGTATGTTGGTGATAATGTAGAATTCGGACCTTATGCTAAGTTATATGTTTCTAGTGGTGGTTTATTGATAATGGAAGGTAATATTCAATTCGGTAATAATTCACAGATTATCAATCATTATGGAGAATTATATATTGCTCCATATGCTTCATTACCGACCTGTTTATCTGCAAAACATAATAAATGGAAAGGAATTAGGTGTAAAGAAGGTAGTATGACCTGGGTTCAGAACAACGCTTTTATTAAGAATGCTGTATTTGGAATTGAAGGTTATGACTGTGAAGTCCATATAGTGAATAGTACGATTGAAAATTGTGATTATGGTATAAGCATGCAGAGTAGTATATTTACGCCTGGTGCATGTCATTTGGAATTTATATCAAGTACTGTTATCGTACCACCGGATCCGGATGCTGTTGGTATATCTTTATTCAATTCTGGCTATGATCATAACTTTTTGATCACAGGCACAGAAAATGAAGAATCAGAAATTATTGGAACTGATAAAATCGGAACTGGTATTTTTCTTTTCACTCAAGGTGAAGGTCAAAATAGCAGTTTTTTATGTGAAAACACTTTGTTTAGTGATCTCGAGACAGGTATTTCTCATAATCCTTATTGCGGAACCGACCATGAGATAATGAACTGCAAATTTGAAAATTGCGATACAGGTATTCAGTTATTTGGAACCGGTTTTTTAAAAAAGATTGAAGATTGCGATTTCATTGATAATGGGTATGGTGTAAACCAGAATACGGTGTCTGCAAATGTAATAGAGTGCAATTTCACTAACAACGAGATTGGTATAGATTACAGTAACACTCATCAACAGAGACTTATAGGACCTGCTCAACCATCTATTGGGGATGCTCATAATAGCTTCTTTAATGGAGAAGATTACTTTATTATGGGTATAAGATGTTCGGATAGTTCTCCCAGAGTATCAAATTGCATTTTTGAAACTTATTTTGGAATTTTGAGTGTAAATAATGCAAAGGTTAATGCTTCCTGGGGTGCAAATAATATTTTCCAAGATTCAAATATACATCTTTTTTTCTTTCCGGATGAATCAAATTTATCAAGTGAAATATCTCTGCGTAATGGACATAATGATTTCTATGATCAGGGTTGGGATTTCGGATTCAGTTCATGTTATGCTGGTAGTCTTATAACTATTAATGCTAATGGTAACTGGTGGGAAGATTTCGAGGTAGATAGTTTAAGTTTCGCTGGTTCTATACCACCAATAATAATTGCTGATGAAATGGACCCGGAACCTAATGTACCTTTTATTTCTCAACCTGATAACAGATTTGAGACTGCATCTTACGAGGAATCCCAGGGAAACGATGAGACAGCTTTAGATAGTTTTAGAGAAATATTAAACGATAAACTTGAAAGTGAAAAACAATATTGGGGAATTTGTATAGACAAGGTTTATAATTTATCTATGATACTGGAAGAAGACATTAATGCATTGCTGAACTACTATGAAATTCTTTACTTATCCACACCCGAATATCTTACGGAAGAAGAAAGAACTTCTTTACAATTTATTCTGAAAAACTACCAAAAGAAATGTCATATTAAAATGAAAGAATACCAGGAAGCTGCAGATATTGTAGTTGAAAGGATTAATAATCCAATATCAACTCTGGATTCACTATTTGCAGTAATGCAGCTCGAAACTATCTATATGTTAAGTTACCTTGATAGTACAGGTAGGGGTAATTTAGTGGTTACAAATTATGACAAGTTAGCACCAAAAAGTTTAAAGGAACATAATAAGAAGCATAAAGATCACTGGAAAGAGATATACATTCTTTTGGGTGTTGGTACAAGTGATGAATTAGAACAAAATCTACCAGCTGCCCCGGTTTTAAGTGGAAACTATCCCAATCCATTCAATCCAGAAACAAAAATTGTATTTTCTATCCCTGAAGATAGCAAGGTGAATCTTTCGATTTATAACATCAGGGGGCAAAAAGTAAGAACACTTGTAAATACAAAATTGGAAAAAGGATTTCATGAGATTATCTGGAATAGTAAAGACAACAATAGGAAATCAGTAGCATCAGGTGTGTACTTCTACAAATTTGATGTTAACGGCAAAACAAAGGGTGTGAAGAAAATGCTTCTGCTGAAATAGTGACATAAACCTTGCGAACTCCGGCAGCTGCCGGATTCGCAACGGTTGATTCAGTTCTATAACCGTTCGGCCCGTTCTCCGTAGCATACTGCGAAGGGTGAAAAGGTCTGAAAGAAATAATAAAAGAAATTAACCGTTCCGAAGGTGAATATGATTTTTATAATGCTAATGTCTGGGGACAGTTGGCACTAATGTAAATAGCCATAATCATCGAAATATAAAGGGGCTTTGAAAATTATACCCCCTTTTTGTTATATCTGATATCAGCTTACTCTTCAATCACTTCCACATTTGCACGAGGGATAATTACTTTTCCACCGTTTTCCAGTTCAGCTTCCAGGATACGAACCAGGCTCTCACTTTCAACTTTAGTAAGTTTTTCTGGCAATCCTGTGACCTTACCGATCAATCCAAAGTTTGGCTGACGAATAACCCGGATAGTTGTCCCGATCTCGAGAGTTGTTATTTTTACTTCAGGTTCTTTTAATTCTTCTTCTTTAAATTCTATGGGAATTACTATTTCAGGTCGCATAACACCGGCACGGATCTGGGTGATACCATGGATGGAAGCTTTATGCCCATCGAATCTTTTCAAAAGTTCAAAAGTCTTACCAGCCATATTTATCTTACCAAAGCCTTCTGTAACAACAATTGTCAATCCTACTTCTTCGTGACCGGTAATAGCAACTCCGATATTATAACCGAGAAGTTTTTTCAAATCATGGTCATCGATGCCTCCTGTAATAATACCGGAAACACCTGCCTGTTGGGCTTTCTTTACAACAGCGTAAGGAATTATAGCTCCGCAAACGATAACCTTGCCTTTACAGGATTCATCTACCTTCTTCACATCGACAATCTCATCTGGAGATGAAACGAGTAATTTAATTTCACCAAATCGTTCACCGCCTATTCCGAAAATTCCCTGGATGTAAGCTGATTTATTTTCAATAACCACGCCCTCATCTTTGATTATATCAACAACTACGCCGTCGATAAAGGCTTTTATCTGAACAGGAATTCTGGGTTCACGCATGAGTAACTGACCTGTAATGGTCGAAATATTTTCAACTTCACCGTCAATAGGAGATTTTACAGAATTTTTAAATAAACCAAAAAATCCTTTTGACTCAGCAATAACATCTCCTTTTTTGATCTGGTCACCTGCTTTTATTTTAATATATTGGTTAACAAGATTTGGAGTAATACTGAGTTTATTTGCCAGGTTGAAAGGAACAACATTGCCGGGAAGAAAGGTTTCTGCAACCAGGTCTTCTGCTTTTACTTTATCACCTTTCTTAACAAGAACTTTCCCTTTCAAAGGGAGGATTCTTTCCTTTTTTAGAATTATACTCTCTGTTACTGTTAAACCTGCGGAATATGCTTGTGCCATCTTAAACCTCCTTATTTTGCCACTGACTTTTATTAATTAATGGTGGTTGTTAAGTCAGGGCTTTGTCTGTGTAAGTCTTGTGGCATTAATTTTTTAGGACTTCATCCGGGTATGCTTTGAGTTCCAGCATCCATTTTTTTAGAAGAGGAACACGTTCGGAAGAATCGGTTGGAAGCGTAAAAGGTTGTCTTCCACGAGTATCGAGAACAATGCCCACCACACCACCATGAAGTTCGGTTTGAATTTCTTGTCCTTTTCCTTGCCCAATATCCAAACCTCTACCAGGTTTTAGAGTTGCTTTTGCTTTTTCTCCCACACCCAGAGGAATTAATCTTATTTCACCGAATTTTATTTCTTCTTCAAATACTTCACCACCTGGAAGCTCTATCTTGGCAGAAAGAGCGACTTTGTCAGGTTTGATTTTTCCTACAGGAGCAACACAGGTTCCGAGATAGATCATACAGTCTTTTTCAAAAACCTCGGTTGCAGCCTTTTCACTGATTTCTGCAAGCACTCCAAGATGCGGCATCATGAAGATACTATCTACAGCAAGCTTGGTGATACCTTCTGGCTGGAATGCATCTATCATCATCATTGCAGATTGGTTTCTACGTGGAGCATGTGACATCACGCCACCACTTCCAACCAGTAAGTCAAGACTCATCATATCAACGATAGACTCACCTGAAACTGACTGTGCGAATGCTTCGGAAATTTCACGCTGTTTTTGTCCGCCCTTAAGACCAACTGCAAATTCCTTATGCTGGATGAATGCATATTTTAAGGCTTCTTTTGCGATTGCCTGTTCCAGGATAGATTCCATCATTGTTTGGGGAATTGTGGTAGGACGAATCATCTTATTTTTTATCATATTTCTGAGTTCAGATTCATCAATATCAAAGGGAACCCAACGTAAGATTCCTTCTATTCCTGCAGTAGCCAGCACATTGGAAATACTGTAACTCATGCCCAGGTTGGCACTCACAGTTCTATTGAATATTTTGTCTTTTGTGAATACTGAGAAGATGTCTGTTGTTGCACCGCCAATATCTACACCAAGAACTTCGATGTCTTCTACTCTGGCTATTGCCTGCATAATGTTTCCTACTGCTGCTGGCGTAGGCATAATCGGAATGTTGACAAGTTTTCCTTCTTTTGAACCTTTAACCCAGCTCATCAGTTTGTTGTATCCGGGAGCTTGAGCCATAACGTGTTCCATGAAAAGATCATGTATCTTGTCACGAGCTGGTCCAAGATTTTCCCTTTCCAGAGTTGGTCGAAGATTTTCTGTGATGATTAAATCGGTTTTTTCCGCGAGTATATCTTTGATAATATCCTGGGCTTTGTTATTACCTGCATAAATTATCGGTAGATTGTAACTTGAGCCAAGGCGTGGTCTCGGGTCGGCAGCACTTACGAGCTCTCCCATTTCGGCAACGTGTTTTGTGGTTCCACCATCCACACCACCAGCCATCAAGATCATATCAGGTCGCATTTGACGAATCCTTTCGATCTTCTCATAATTCGGGCGTTTATCATTACTGGCGATCAAGTCCATTACGATTGCTCCAGCTCCGAGAGCAGCACGTTCTGCACTTTCACCGGTCATTCTGGCAACGACTCCTGTAACCATCATCTGCAGACCGCCACCTGCACTACTGGTGGAAACATAGGCATCAACGCCTTCTTCTTCCTTGTCTGAAATCCAGATCGTATCATCTTTAATGAATTTGATATCAGGCTCGTCATATTTCAATCGAGCAAGCTCCTCTAATTCTGTAACTGCATTGATAACGCCTTTGGTAACATCATTCAAGGGTTTTTCTACTGTAGTAGGAGCTTCACCGCGAACAGTCTGGCGGTATTCACCATCGATATACTCAATTAAAATTGATTTTGTGGTTGTACTTCCACAATCAGTGGCAATAATTCTCTTTAATGGTCGAGGATCCCCCATATTTACCTCCAC
>DAOVQH010000123.1 GCA_030628755.1 Candidatus Cloacimonadota bacterium
AATTTCAGTTTTCTTATTTTTTTCAAAAGCAAATTGCGAAGAACCGGTATTAATACGAGAAAATACGTATTTTTTTTGGAATAAAAACTCGGTTGCTTTAGATGATGGTGTTGTTTATTGCTGGACAGATACAAAAGACAGTAAATGGAATGTTTATGCACAAAAGGTTGATGCTGAGGGAAATAAATTGTGGAATAATGGTAATCCGTTATTGATCGATAATCGAAATGATCTAATTAAATATTTTTCCAAAATAATTTCCACAAGCGATAATTGTGTCATTATTGTATGGCAGAATATTAAAAATAATAATTGGCAAGACAATAAAGTTTATGCACAGAAAATCAGCAGCAGCGGAGAAACTCTTTGGCCACAAAATACTGAACTTATCGTAGAAAATATTGATTGTGCAAATTTTTGTGTTGTACCTAATAATATCGGAGGAGCTTATATTTTCCATTTATTCTCAGGTGATATTTATGGAATTAATTTAGATTCTAACGCAAATGATCTTTGGGAAGCAAATAATTCGCCAATAATTGAGAATGCTTATATTTTATCAACCATTTCGGATAATACAGGAGGCTCAATATTATCTTATAAAGATTTTGATAACGATAATCTCAAAGTTATTAAGAATTAATTTTGAAAAAGAAATTTTGTGGAATCAGATGATTTATTCTTCATTTCCTTTCTGTTTAAATTCAATATCAGTTGGAAACGATAATTTTATATTTAGCTGGCAAATAGATCAAAATATTTACGGACAGCGAGTTGATATAAATGGCAATGTTCATTGGGAAGACAACGGAGTCGTGATAATTAATGAAAATGTTTCTCCTTATTCCAAGGTTGATTTATCTTCTAATGATGACTGTTTTTTTGTGATGTATTCTACTGATGAGAATGAAGAAGACTGTTTTTCCCTGAAAGCACAAAAAATAAACCTGGAAGGTTCTCCCGAGTGGGACGACAGTGTAATTCTTGAAGAAGAAAATACTTCATCATATTTTTTTATTGATTCTCACATAGACGATACCGGAGGTTGTTATTTCAGTTGGTTTAGTAATTCAAATATAATTTCACAACATTTAGATTCGGAAGGAAATAAACTTTGGACTAATAACGGTATCGAACTGGGTATAGGTTTTAGTGTAATGTGGCCAATTTGGTCGCATAATTGTCTTACAATAAATAAAATTGATACTGATATTTTCTGCTGCTGGCTATTATCTAAAGTAAACAAATCATTTCTTTCCTATCAATGTCTTGATCAGGATGGCACAATTCAGCTTCCTGAAAATGGTGTTGATATTAGAGAAGGATTATTAGGATATATTTATAATTATCAAACTGTCTCCAATGATAATTCAAGCTATCATATTTGGGAGGATGGTCGCTATCCATATGCAGGTAGAATCTTTGTACAACGTGTTTCAAGTGATGGAGCAATCTATTTCGAAGATGACGGATTAGCACTTACTGATACTACTTTTACATCTCAGGGATATGTTACTGTAAAACCTCTACCGGAAAATGGAATAATCGCTGCCTGGACAGAACAGAAGGAGAACGAGGAATTCAAAAGAGTCCGCTGGCAGAAAGTTAATGAAAACGGTAATACATTTTCCGAAAATGGAGTTGATTTAACAGTTGATATTGAATATGAACAAAAAAACCCGAAAATAGAAATTAATGATGGAAACATTATTATTGCCTGGTTGGAAAATGAGCAGATAAAAGCCCAGAAATTAGTTAACGATGAACCTGTCTGGGGAAACAACGGGAAAGTGATTGTAGAGAATTGTTCCATTTATTATTTTAGTATGATCGGTAATTATTTTTATTGGGGTTTAGATGATAATATGTATTTTATTATGATCGATGAAAATGGTAACATACCGGTTAATTGGCCGGTTTCGGGACTTCCATTACCAAATTTTATTACTCATTTATATTCAATGGATGTCATTGAAGAAAATCTCTTGTTTTCTTATAAATCTTACCAAAATGGACAAAGAGATTATGGCATTCAAATATTATCTTCTAATGCGGAATATCTTTTTAATGGATGTGGTTTAACTCTTTATTCAGATGATTCTCTAAATAATCTGAATGTATTTTTTGACGGTTATATCAATTTTGTTTGGCGAGATTATGATTATCTAAATAATTATATTTTAATGGAGAGATTTGACCTGGAAGGAAATTCAATTTGGAATGGAAATATTTATGCAGTTGAAAGTCAGGGTAATATTTTTCGTATGGAATCAGAAAAAATCGGGGATAATTTCTTCATTGTCTGGCGTGGAAATAATGAAAACGAAGCAAGCACTTTTTTTATGCAATCAGTAGATGAAAATGGCGTGCCGTTTCAATCGAATCTTGCTGGAGTTGAGTTTGACAATCTTTCAGAAGATAGTAATTTTCGAGTC
This sequence comes from Candidatus Cloacimonadota bacterium, assembly GCA_030628755.1. Lineage (GTDB taxonomy): Bacteria > Cloacimonadota > Cloacimonadia > Cloacimonadales > TCS61 > JACNIV01. Next base: position 2,436 of record DAOVQH010000123.1, read on the forward strand.
TCAAAGCTCAGTGATTCTGAAGCGACAATTTTATATCAAAGAGGTTATTTTGTAGGTTCAAGATGTGAATTTATCTCTACAGGTTTAGTTGCCCAAATTGTAGATGCTACTATTTTGACTGAAACAATAGAGGAGACAATTCAACCTTGTCATATTTTTCTAAAGCAAAATTTTCCTAATCCATTCAACCCTGAAACCACGATTTCATTTTCTCTCGCAAAAGACGCAAAGAACGCAAAGATAGAAATCTATAATATCAAAGGACAGAAAGTAAAAACACTTGTTAATGATCATTTACAGATAGGCAATCATTCAATTATTTGGAATGGTGATGATGAATCAGGAAAACCTGTCGGTTCAGGTATTTATTTCTACAAATTGAATGTAAATGGTAAACCTAAAGCAGTGAAGAAATGTTTGCTGTTGAAATGAAGAAAAATGCTGCTAATGAGCGTATCTGCGAAGTTCCCAGCATACACAAAACTTAAACAGCAACTTTTGGAGGTGAAATGGATAAGTCAAAATTTATAATCTGTATATTATTCATTCTTTTATTAAGTATCTCAATAGAAGCGACATATCACAAGATAGGTCACTCTGGAGAACCCTACTGGAGCCGAGATTTGGCATTAGTGGGTTCTACTTTGTTAGTACCGGATGAAGCTGGCATACACATAATAGATGTAAGCGAACCGGGAAATCCTGTATATATTGATTGTTTTTATGTGACAGAAAATTGCTTAATGATAGAAGTATCAGGTAATATTGCCTACATTGCGAATGCATATGATGGTCTTCTGATTTTGGATGTAAGTAACCCACAATCACCACAATTTTTAGGTAGTTATGATACACCTGATTGTGCTTTGTCCCTAGCTGTATTGGATACAATTGTTTATATCGCAGATCGTAATGCAGGATTACAAATTATCGATGTAAGTGATCCCCCAAATCCCGAATTTTTAGGAAGCCTTGACTCGGTTCATGCAAGTCATATTAGAGTTTTCGATACATTAGTATTTATTACATATTATTATGGTGGTTTTTACATTATAGATGTAAGTAATCCGGCATACCCTACTTTGGTTAATGGAATCGAAAATATCCCGGAAGATGTGAATGATATTATAATAATTGATTCTATTGCTTATGTGACGACCAGTGATGGCTTTTTAATCTATGATTTTAGTGACCCTACGGTCTTTAATTTAATCTCAACTTACGAAACAACATACGCAGGTGCAATATTAATATCACAAAATATGGCTTACCTATCTTGTGGCTATAGTGGATATAAGGTTTTGGATATAAGTGATATCTCTGAGCCAGAATTAATAGGTGTTTTAAAAACACCCATGTGTGCAAGAAATGCTGTGATTGAAGATAATATTGCCTACATCATGGATTTGTATACCGGTTTGGAAATCTATGATATAAGTGAGCCTGAAAATCCGAATCTTGTTGGTTCTGTCGACACCCCGAATTTTGCCACTTCCATTTCTATATCTGAAGATATTGCCTATGTAACAGATTATGACTCTTACATACAAATTCTTGATTTAAGTGATCCGGGATTTCCTTATATTATTAATAGTTACGGAATATTTTATACCGTAAAAGATTTTTTGATAGTAGAGAATTATGGATATGCTATTACCAGTCATAGATTATATATTTTTCGTTTGGATAATCTTGTTTATCCTGAAATAATCAGCTACATTGAAACTGATCACGATAATAAAGCAATAGCATATTCAAACTCTCATATTTATTTAGCATCATCCTCTCAAGGAATCAAGATAATTAATGTAAACAATCCACAAAATCCATATATAGTTGGTGAATGTGACACACCGGGTAATGCTTATGATCTAGTGATTTCAGGAGATATCGTATATGTGGCAGATGGTTATACCGGTCTTATAATAATCGATGCATCTGATCTCAGCAATCCATTTATTCTACCATATTTAAGTACACCAAGTACTCCAAATAATGTATCATCTTTAGTAAAAACTGATAATATATTGTACCTTGCTTGTAACTATGATGGATTAAAAGTAGTAGATATAAACAATCCCACGAGTCCAATTTTTTTGCTAACTATTATTAATCACCCAGATTCCAAATTTAAAACTAAACCAATTATTATCAATGATAAATTGATTGTAGAAGATAGAAATTGGAATGAAATACTGACTTTTGACATAACTGTTCCCGCTAATCCGGAATTAATTAATACTTATATTTGGAATCTTTCAACGAGAGATTGGGAAGTCTATGAAGATTATTTGGTTACTGTAAACGGCTATAATGGTGTTTCGATCCTGGATTTAGAAAGCATCACATCAATTAACGAAAACCAAATCGTGCAACCAGACATTGAATTAAACAATTATCCTAATCCATTTAACCCAACAACAATGATCTCTTTCTCAATTCCTGAAGCGAGCAAAGTTGAACTTTCAATTTACAACATCAAAGGACAAAAAGTAAAAACTCTGGTGAACTCTAAATTTATTAAAGGTAATCATCTGATTATCTGGAATGGAAACGACGAGTCCGGTAAACAGGTTGCTTCAGGTGTGTATTTCTACAAATTGAAAGCTGGAAAATATACAAAAACAAAAAGGATGATTTTAATAAAATAATAACAAATTATACTATAAGTTCTCTTTGTATTTAATTAGTTGACGATATTTTACTTCTCATAAATTTGGAATAAATATTAAACTAAAATCAAATAAAAAATAAAGGGAGCAAATATGAAAAAGTTTAAAAAAGTCAGTATGGATGGTAATACTGCTGCAACTCATGTTGCTTATGCTTTCAGTGAAGTAGCGGCAATTTACCCGATAACTCCTTCATCACCAATGGGAGAATTTGCAGATGCCTGGGCTGCAAATGATAGGAAGAATGTGTATGGACAGACTGTTGATGTAATCGAGATGCAGTCAGAAGCAGGAGCTGCAGGAGCAGTACACGGTTCGCTTTCTGCAGGTGCTTTCACCACCACGTTCACAGCTTCTCAGGGTCTTATGCTCATGCTTCCCAATATGCATAAGATAGCAGGGGAGATGCTTCCCACAGTGTTCCACGTTTCAGCTCGTTCTCTGGCTGTGCAGTCACTTTCTATTTTTGGAGACCACTCAGATGTGATGTCTGCCCGTAATACAGGTTTTGGGTTGATGGCAGAAGGTTCTCTGCAGGAAATTATGGACCTGGCAATTGTGTCTCATCTGGCAACTTTAAAATCTAAAGTACCTTTCTTGAACTTCTTTGATGGTTTCAGGAATTCTCATGAAGTTCAGAAAATTGAAGTTATCGATTATGATACGATGAAAGATTTGGTTGAAATGGAATATGTAGAAGACTTCCGCTCAAGAGCAATGAATCCTGAAAAGCCGAGAGTTAAAGTTGGTGCTCAAAATCTTGATGTTTATTTCCAGGGAAGAGAAACAGTAAATAACTATTACAAAGCAGCACCTGGAATTGTGCAGGAATATATGGATAAAGTAGCAAAAGTAATTGGTCGTCAGTATCATCTCTTTGATTATGTAGGTGCCCCAGATGCAGATAAGATCATTATCTCTATGGGAACCAGTATTGAGACGATCGAAGAAACTATAAACTATCTGAATAAAAAGGGTGCAAAACTAGGGCTTATAAAAGTTCGGCTTTACCGTCCATTCTCTTTAGAAGCTTTTAAAAAAGCGATTCCGGATTCTGTTAAGAAAATTGCTGTTTTGGATAGAACAAAAGAATGCGGCTCAATCGGTGAGCCACTTTACCTGGATATTGTGGCTGCTCTCAAAGATAGAAAAGACCTTACGATTATTGGAGGTCGTTATGGCCTTTCTTCCAAGGAGTTCACTCCTTCCATGGTAAAAGCTGTTTACGACCATCTGGATGGAAAATGCACTCATGGATTCACTGTGGGAATTTATGATGATGTGACTAACCTCTCGCTTCCTATAAAAGAAGATATAGATTCCACCCCGCCAGGAACGATCAACTGTAAATTCTGGGGTCTTGGTGCAGATGGTACTGTGGGAGCGAATAAAAACTCTATTAAGATAATTGGAGATAACACTGATATGTTCGCACAGGGTTATTTCCAATATGATTCCAAGAAATCCGGAGGGATCACTCGTTCTCATCTCCGTTTTGGTAAAAGTCCGATCCAGTCTGAATACCTGGTTGAGAATCCTGATTTTGTGGGATGTCATAATCAGTCGTTCATCGGTCGTTATGATGTGCTGGAAGGAATTAAAGAAGGTAGTGTTTTTCTTCTGAACTCGATCTGGCCAAAAGAAGAGGTTATGGAACATCTGACCAGGGATATGCAGAAAACCATCATCGAGAAAAATATTAAACTCTATAATATAAATGCTCTCAAAATAGCGAATGAAGTAGGTCTGAGAAATCGCATCAACACAGTTATGCAGACGGCTTTCTTTCTTATCTCAGGAGTTCTCGATAGGGAAGAAGCGATAAAAATGATAAAGAAAGCTATAGATAAATCTTTCAGGAAAAAAGGACAGGAAGTTGTGGAAATGAACTGGAAAGCAGTTGATAGAACTAATGAAGCTCTGATTAAAATTCCGGTTCCCAAAGAACTTCCAGCAAAATATGCCCCTTTGAAAAAATTGGTACCAGACGATTCTGATGATTTCACAACGAATGTAATTGAAAAAATAAT
>DAOVQH010000064.1 GCA_030628755.1 Candidatus Cloacimonadota bacterium
ATACCTTTGGCATAAAGAATGTCATGCGGGTCGAGTGGTCCACTGGAAAGAGCATCACCATTTTCTACGATATCTCCCTCGTGAACAATAATTCTTTTTCCGGGTGGGATAATATATTTCTTTGCTGTTCCGTCTTCTGCTTTTACAAAAATAACACGACCGGATTTAGTTAAGTCACCGATTGTGACTCTCCCAGCAATTTCCGATAGGATAGCTTTATCTTTTGGTATTCTAGCTTCGAACAGGTCTTGAACCCGAGGAAGACCTCCAGTGATATCACCTTGTTTAACTGTAATTCGGGAAGATTTTCCTAGAATATCACCTGGATATACATATACTCCATCGTCAATTTCTACATTCAGTCCGGTTGGGATAGGTACAAGCACTTCCTTTCCTTTTTCGGGAGTAATCTTGAACTGGGCTTGTAGCTTACGATCTTTTGAATCGATAATAGTTATTTCACGTGAACCAATTAATTCATTAAATTCTTCTTTATAAGTTACACTTTTTATAAAGTGTTCAAATTTAAGTTTGCCCTTTGCAGTTGCAATAAGCGGATTATTATAATGATCCCAACTAAGTAGTTTTGTGCTCTTAACAACCTTCTGATTGTTTCGGACAAAAATTGTTGCAGCATATTCGACTTTATAATTTTCAAGTTCTATCTTATCTTTTTCATCAAGGATTTTTATACGACCGAGGTGACTGATGGATACAAGCTCATTAGAACGATTGGTTACTGTATTCATTTTCTCGAATTTGATAATACCATCTGAATTTGCAACCACTTCAGCCATGTCAACATCAGTGCTGACAGTTCCTCCAATATGGAATGTTCGGAGAGTTAATTGTGTACCGGGCTCACCAATACTTTGAGCTGCAATTATTCCAACGGGTTCACCAACTGTAATGGGTTTATTGGTGCCAAGATTCCTGCCGTAACATTTTGCACAGACGCCGTTTTCCGTTTCACAGGTCAATACAGATCTGATTTTAACAGTGTTTATACCATGGTCCTGGATGGTTTGCGCCATTTTATTGGTTATCTCGGAATTAACTTCAACAATGACTTTATCAGTTACAGGATCAATGATATCTTCTGCAGTTGTACGACCTTTAATTCTTTCAGAGAGAGATTCAACAATTTCCAGTCCCTCTTTAAGAGCGGAAACTTCGAGACCTTCGATTGTACCACAATCTTCCTCATTGATTACTGCATTCTGAGCCACATCAACCAATCTTCTGGTTAAGTAACCTGCATCTGCAGTTTTCAAAGCTGTATCTGCAAGACCTTTACGTGCTCCGTGGGTGGAGATAAAATATTCGAGTACTGTAAGACCTTCTTTAAAGTTGGATTTAATGGGAGTTTCGATAACTTCTGCGGTACCTTCAGCAAGACTTCGAGATGGTTTATCCATCAATCCACGCATTGCTCCCAGTTGTTTAATCTGGTCTTTTCCACCACGAGCTCCAGAAATATACATCATGTTAATGGAGTTGAAACCACCCTGATCTTTTTCAAGTTCTTCCATCAGTAAATCGGTAACATTTTCTGTAGTTAGTTTCCATTTGTCTATCACACGGTTGTATCTTTCTGTTTCAGTGATTTCACCATTCAGGTAACTATTGATTATTTTTTGTACTTCTTTTTCAGTTTCAGCAATGTATTTATTCTTTTCTTTAGGTGAGATAACATCACTAGCACTAAAGGTAATTCCAGCCTTGGTAGCATATTTAAAACCAATGTCCTTAATATCATCCAGAAATATTGCTGTCCTTGCCTGACCTACTGTTTCAAAGCATTCCATAGAAAGATCGTTCAATTTTCCTTTGGTGAACGTATAGTTCTTAAATGGAATTTCCTTTGGTAATATCTGATTGAATATCACACGACCGATGGTGGTAGTAATTAGTTTTCCTTCTATTAGAACTTTAATCCAAGTATGAATAGTAAGTTTAGCATTCTTACTAATATTTCCTTTTTGGTTATAAATTTGTTCCTCTTGCTCATAAGCAAGAAGTAATTCTTCAGGAGAACTGAAATGTCTGAGCTTGGTCTCATCTTCAGGTTTTTTTTCCCTAAGAAAGGTAAGGTAATAATTACCAAGTACAATATCCTGATTAGTTACCATTGCCAATTTGCCATTAGCAGGTAACAGAAGATTCCTGGAGGAAAGCATCAATACCCGGGCTTCCATCTGAGCTTCATGCGACAATGGTATATGAACTGCCATTTGGTCACCATCAAAGTCGGCATTGTATGGAATACAAACTAGGGGATGAAGTTCGATAGCTTTACCTTCAGTAAGCACAGGCATAAAGGCTTGAATTCCATGTTTATGCAAAGTAGGTGCTCTGTTCAGAAGAACCGGATAATCTTTGATAATTTCTTCCAGGATTTTCCAAATTTCAGGACGTTGTTTTTCAATCAATTTTTTTGCACTTTTTGCTTTTTCAACTTCTCCAAGTTTTTCCAGTTTTTCAATAATAAACGGTTTGAAAAGTTCAATTGCCATCTCTTTTGGTAAACCACATTGGTGGAGTTTCAAATCCGGTCCGACTATAATAACTGAGCGACCAGAGTAATCTACACGTTTACCGAGTAGATTTTGACGGAATCGACCTGTTTTTCCCTTGAGTTGATCAGCAAGAGCTTTGAGAGGTCTGTTCCCTCTACCCTTAACAGGTCTGGATTTTCTGGAATTATCTATCAGTGCATCAATAGCTTCCTGCAGCATTCTTTTTTCATTTCTCAGGATTACTTCAGGAGCATTAATGTCAAGTAACCCTCGCAGACGATTGTTTCTGGTGATAACTCTACGATAAAGCTCATTGAAATCTGCGGTTGCAAACCTTCCACCTTCTAATTGTACAAGAGGTCTAAGCGTAGGGGGAAGAACAGGAAGGACCTCAAGTATCATCCATTCGGGTTTATTACCGGATTTTCTGAACGCGTCAATAATCTTAAGGCGTTTAATAGCTTTCTGTTTTTTCTGGACAGAAGTTTCCATCTTGATGATAGTGCGAAGATTCATAGCTTCATCTTCAAGATTTATTTCTTCAAGAAGTGATTTTATTGCTTCTGCTCCCATCATTGCTACAAAGTCTTCCCCAATCCTGTCACGAATTTCGTAGTATTCATCTACATCTAAGAGTTCTTGCTTTTCATAGTCGCTATCTCCCGGGTTAAGAACAATATAGGATTCGTAATATAATACACGTTCCAGTTTGGTAACAGGCATATCCAGAAGAGTACCAATAACACTTGGCATGCTTTTAACGAACCAGATATGAGCAATTGGAACAGACAGTTCGATATGACCCATCCTTGAACGACGCACCCGTGAAGATGTAATTTCTACGCCACAACGGTCACAAACAGTATTCTGGAAGCGTTTTTTCTTATATTTTCCGCAGCTGCATTCGTAATCTTTTTCAGGTCCGAAGATCCTCTCGCAGAAGAGACCGCCTTTTTCCGGTTTAAGGGTTCTATAGTTAAGAGTATCTGATTTTGTTACTTCTCCGTAACTCCATTCACGAATTGCATCCGGGGAAGCTATTTTTATTCTCACTTTATCGTAATTCTCTATTCTTTTATCACGTTTTATTTCTCTAATCACTTATAAACCTCCATTAAGATTCCTTGGTTGCAAGAAATTCAATATTAAAGCAAAGTGACTTTAATTCACTGACAAGAACATTAAATGATTCTGGTATTCCAGGTTTAGGAGGATTCTGTCCACTGGTTATTGCCTTAAATGCGTTTGTTCTTCCATCAACATCATCACTTTTTATGGTTAGCATTTCTTCAAGTAGTCGGGAAGCACCATAAGCTTCTAATGCCCAAACCTCCATTTCTCCTAATCTTTGACCACCATGTTGAGCTTTACCACCTAATGGTTGCTGGGTAATGAGAGAGTAAGGACCAGTTGATCGAGAGTGCATTTTATCTGCAACCAGGTGGTTGAGTTTAAGCATATACATTATACCAACTGTTACTCGTTCTTTAAAAGGCTCACCTATTTTACCATCATATAATACTTGCTTACCATCAAGAGGTAATTTGGCTTTTCTCATTTCTTTGTTTATATCATCTAATGTGGCACCGTCAAATACAGGTGTTTCAATATGATATCCCAGAACTTTTGCTGCCAATCCTAAATGAGTTTCCATGATCTGTCCGATATTCATACGTGAGGGTACACCGAGAGGATTAAGAATAATATCAACAGGTTCCCCATTTTCCATGAATGGCATATCCTCAATTTTACTGATCCTCGAGATGACACCCTTGTTTCCATGGCGACCAGCCATTTTATCTCCAACAGCAATTTTACGTTTTTTAGCAATATAAACTTTTACCATTTTACGAACGCCATAAGGAAGTTCATCACCGTGTTTCAGGCGCTCCTGAACTTTCTTATATATGTTGTCACTTTCATCGGAAGCATTCTTAACTTTCAAGATAATATCATTATAAATCTGATGATTCTTTTTGAAGTCTTCCATAAGGTCATAATCCAGATTAAGTCGTTTGAAATTGATCTTTTTAAGGTCATTATTAGTAATCTTTTTTCCAGAAGGTACGAAGAACATGTTGGTTTTAGAATCAACTATATTTTTTGCTATTTGCCCAATAAGTGCATTTTCAAGTCTATTTTTAAGGAATTCATTGATTCTTTTTCTTCGTTCTGTACGTTCTTGTTTAATTCGATTGAGAACTTCCTGTTTTCTTTCCTGTTCTTCAAATTCATTTATATCTTCCAGACGTGAGAAGACTTTAACATCTATAACAACTCCTTCCATTCCTGGTTTGGCTTTTAGTGAACTGTTTGTGAAATCTCCAGCTCTGTCACCAAAGAGTGCTCGCATGAGATTTTCTTCAGGAGAGGGATCGATATCAACATTTTTAGGAGTTATCTTTCCAACGATAATGTCACCAGATGTCACGATAGAACCAACCCTGATGATACCGGTTTTATCAAGATTTCTGAGTGATTTTGTAGGAACATTTGGAATATCATATGCCAGTTCTTCTTTTCCATTCTTCATGTTTCGAACAAGAACTTCATGCTCTTCGACGTAAATGGAAGTAAGAATATCTTCACGAGCTACTTTTTCGCTGAGAATAATTGCATCTTCATAGTTGTAACCATACCAGGGCATTAAGGCAACCAGCATATTTCTTCCTAATGCTAATCTATCCTCTGTAATTGCAGGTCCATCAGAAATGATTTCACTTTTTTTAACTTTATCTCCTATCTTTACTTTCGGTCTCTGGTTGATAGATGTATCCTGGTTGGAGCGGGTAAACTTCTTGAGATAAACTCTGTTGGATATACCCAGGTCTAATATGCTTTCATCAGGATTTTCTCTTTCAATATCGATATATGAACTTGTTACCTTGGTTACCACTCCATTATAGGGTGCTATTGCTGCCGCACCACTATCAGCAGCTACAATTTTCTCCATCCCAGTTCCGATAATTGGAACTTCCGGGCTTACAAGAGGTACAGCCTGGCGCTGCATATTCGAACCCATCAAAGCACGATTGGCATCATCGTGTTCCAGGAATGGAATCAGAGATGCTGATGCGGAAACGATCTGTTGTGGTGAAACATCCATATACTGAACTTCCTCTGGTTTTACCTGAAGAAATTCTCCTCGAGAACGCGCAAACACTAATTTGTCAGTGATCTTAAGGTTTTCATCATATTTAACATTTGCTTGGGCAATTATGTATTTTTCTTCTTTAAAAGCATCGAGGTATTCAACAGTAGATGTTATTTTCGCATTTTCAATTTTTATATATGGAGTTTCTAAGAAACCAAGTTCGTTAACTCTGGCATACATTGCTGGTGACGATATCAAGCCAATGTTTGGACCTTCAGGAGTTTCGATAGGGCAAATTCTTCCATAATGAGAATAGTGAACATCACGGACTTCAAATCCTGCTCTTTCTCTGGTTAAACCACCCGGTCCGAGTGCTGATAATCTTCGTTTGTGAGTAATAGCAGTAAGAGGATTGGTTTGCTCCATAAACTGGGAAAGCTGACCAGTTAAGAAAAATGACTGTACAACCGCAATTAAAGCGTTGCTATTAATAAGGTCGTGAATAGTAACCTCGTCCGGATTAGCAATCGACATTCTTTCCGCCGCTGTTCTGGCAACACGGGAAAGTCCGATATTATATTGTTCACTTAGAAGTTCACCAACTGTTCTAACTCTTCTATTGGCAAGGTGGTCAATATCATCAACTGTATCGTCATCTTTATATACTGCAATTAGTTTTTCAATAATAGCAATAAAATCTTCTTTTGTAAGTATATGAATGGAAGGATCAATATTCAATCCTAACCTAGTATTCAATTTATAACGTCCAACTTTACCTAAATTGTATCTTCTTTCATTGAAGAACATCCTGTTGAAAAGGTCGAGGGCTATATCATAGGAAGGTTCTTCACCCGGTCGAATCAGAGTGTATATCTTTTTAAGAGCTTGTTCCTGATCTGTGGTTTGATCTTTAGCAATAGTTTGCTCAAGTATTTTACGCGTAATCTCGAACTCTTCTTTTATTACTGTAATTGTCTTTATCCCGCCTTCAGTCATAACTTCAATTTCTTCTTTGCCTATTTCTATAGCAGCTTCATATATTACTTCTCCGGTTTCAGTATTGTAAACATCACTGAATAAAAATCTACCGGAAGAATCACTTACTTTTAGATCTTCTTTTTCATAGAAATAGTTCCTCAGGTCTTCATTTGTGGAAAGCCCGATAGCTCTCAAAAGCACAGTAATAGGAAGTTTTCTTCGTTTATCTATCAGGACAAACATTGCGTCGTAACTGTCCATATTGAATTCCAACCAGGAACCATTGTATGGAATTAATTTTGCAGAATAGAGAATTTTACCGCTCGGGTGTTTTGTCTCTGAGTAAAATATTCCAGGAGATCTATGAAGTTGACTGATAATAACGCGTTCAGCACCATTGATAATGAAAGTTCCCCTATTGGTTATTAAAGGAATTTCACCAAGAAAAATATCCTGTTCGATAGTGCTTTTTACTCTTTTCTCACCAGTTTCTTTGAGGATCTCTTCATCATATATGATAAGTCTCATTCTAGCTTTGATTGGAGCCTGGTAAGAAAGGTTACGTTCAATGCATTCGTCAGTAGTATATTTTTCTTTTAGAACAATATAATCTATGTAATCAAGATGATAAATCCCTTTCTGATCCTCTAAAGGGAAAATTGAATTGAGAACAGCCTGCAAACCGATATCTTTTCTTTTTTGAGGATGAATATCTTTCTGTAAAAAGTAGTTGTAAGAATCAATCTGCATAGACAGTAAATTAGGAACTTTTACAGATGGAAGATCAGACTGTTCCGCTTTTTTTCTTATACGGGAATAACTTTTAATTTCCAAAAGTTTTACTCCTTTTTTCTTTTAAAAGCGAAGTCATTTGCATAAAATTAACACTCTAATAAATAAGGTAACGGAAGTGGGCAAAATTCTGCTCACTTCCGCATTAAAAAATATCAATTACTTAACCTCTACTGATCCGCCGACTTCTTCAATCTTAGCTTTAACTGATTCAGCTTCCTCTTTTGGTACACCTTGAACAACTGGATTTGGAGCACCATCAACTAAATCTTTTGCTTCCTTTAATCCTAATTTGGTGATTGCGCGAACAACTTTGATTACTTGAATCTTCTTTTCTCCTGAACCAGTCAAGATGACATCGAATTCTGTTTTTTCCTCAGCAGCTTCTCCACCGCCAGCAGGAGCAGCACCAGGTGCCGCTACAGCAACGGCAGCAGCAGCAGTAACACCAAAAAGTTCTTCTAATTCTTTTACCAGTTCGGAAAGTTCAATAACGCTCATCTCCTTAATGATATCAATAACTTGTTGCTTCTTTTCAGCCATTATATCCTCCATTATATTTTTTTTAATTATTTTTTTGTTGCTTTTTTGCAATAGCATCAACTGCGAATATAAATTTTCGCAGGATTCCCTGAAGTGTTCCAACTAATCCTACAACAGGTGCATTGAAACTTTGTAGAATCTTAGACATTAGAATATCCTTACTTGGAAGTTTAGCCAGTTGTTCAAGTTCGGAAGGTTCCATTATCCTTCCTGAAATGAGACCGATTTTGAAAGATGGGAACTCTTTGTCTTCCATTATATCTTTTTTAAATTTTGTCAGTTCCCGTGCAGGAGCTACTTCATCTTCCAGAGTTGCAGCGATTGCAGTTGGACCAACTAATTTTTGATCTAAATCAGAAATGCCAAGTTCATTGAGAGCAAGTTTTATAAAAGTATTCTTTGAGATAAAGTAATCAACACCGGCATTTCGGAACCTGTTGCGTAATTCATCTACTTCTTCAATATTAATACCTTTGTAATCAATTAGAACAATTGATTTTGCATTTTCAAGACGTTGTTTAATTTTCTTAACTTCTTCGATTTTATAAGGTTGTACCATGATTTCGCTCCTACTTCTTTGCTTCCAGAGTACATGATGTCACATCCAGTTTTATGCCGGGACCCATGGTTGAAGTAACAGCGATACTTTTAATGTAAATACCTTTGAGAGCTGCTGGTCTTTCACGTAAAACAGCAGATATTATCGCAACAATGTTCTCTTTGAGTTTTTTAGCTTCAAAACTTACTTTGCCAGCAATGATATGCAGGTTAGAAAATTTATCAATTCGGTAAGTTATCTTTCCACCTTTAGAATCATCTACTGCTTTTTTGATATCCATTGTAACGGTTCCGACTTTCGGGTTAGGCATAAGACCACGAGGACCGAGGATACGCCCTAAACGTCCGATTTTACTCATTAAGTTTGGAGTTGATATTGCAACATCAAAATCAGTCCACCCGGAATTAATCTTTTCAATGTATTCATCTACTCCAATGAAATCTGCACCAGCTTCTTTAGCTTCATCAGCTTTATTTCCATCTGCGAAAACAAGGACTTTAACCGATTTACCACTACCATGTGGTAAGATTAAAGAGTTCCTGATTTGTTGATCAGCTTTCCGAGGGTCGACACCTAAATTCATATGAATTTCGACTGTTTCGTCAAACTTAGTTTTAGGAAATTCTTTCAGAATCTTAACTGCTTCGTCGAGTTCATATCTTTTTTCTTTGTCGATCATCTCATGAGCTTTTTTGTACCTTTTACTAGCCATTTATACTCCTTATTGATAATCTCCTGCTTTCGATATGGTTGTGTTGTATGTTATTCTTCTACAACAACTCCCATATTTCTTGCAGTACCTTCTATCATACGCATAGCAGCATCAATGCTGTATGCGTTTAAATCTTTCATTTTTATTTCTGCGATTTTTCTAATCTGTTTTTTTGTTATTGAGCCAACCTTTTCACGGTTTGGTTCTCCGGAACCTTTAGCCAGTCCTGCCTCTTTTTTTATAAGAACAGCAGCAGGGGGTGTTTTAATTTCAAAAGTATATGATTTATTTTTTTGCACATAAATAACCACAGGAAATATCATTCCCGGAGAATCTTTCGTTTTTTCATTAAAGTTTTTACAGAATTCTCCAATATTAATTCCTGCCTGTCCAAGAGCAGGACCAACTGGGGGAGCTGGGGTTGCCTGACCTGCAGGAAGTTGAAGTTTAACAATATGCTCAAAATCTTTAGGTTTTGCCATTTTCACCTCTATTTATAAAATTCAACCTGGTCAGATTTAACTTCAACAGGTGTTATTCTTCCAAAAACTGTTACTTTTACAGTCAGTTTCTGTTTATCTTCGCTAATTTTATCAATAATCCCATCGAAATCGCTGAAAGGACCGGATGTAATTTTTATCATGTCGCCTGGGATATAATTGTATTCTTCTGCTTCGGCTTTATCACGGTCGGTTATTCCAAGTAATCGATTAACCTCAATTTCGGTTAGGGGTTGAGGTTTTTTCCCACTTCCTAAGAAATGAGTAACTCCTGGAAGACCAACTATGAAAGTATAAATTTCGGGTGTTAGTTCTGCTTCCAAGATAATATAACTATTGAATAGTTTCTTCTCGCGTTCAACTTTCTTCCCATTTCTTATATGAAAGGTTTTCTGGGTAGGAATCAGAATCTGACCAATTTTATCTTCAATATCTGTTCTCTGTATTCCTTTTGTTATCGCTTCTTTTATTTTGAATTCGTGGGCAGCATAAGTGTGAACAACATACCATTTCATCAAATTACCCTTTAAATAGTACCTTTCTTATAATAAATCCAAAACCCGTATCAACTAAAGACAAGAAAATAGCTACGATTGTTGACATTATGATAACTACAGTTGTACCTTCTTTTA
>DAOVQH010000298.1 GCA_030628755.1 Candidatus Cloacimonadota bacterium
GGTTATCAAGATTTGCAGTTCCCAGTATGGATATTTCATCATCTATGAGTATTGCCTTTTCATGAAGAAGTCCTTTATCATATCTAAAGACTTTAGCACCGGTCTGTGTGATTTCTTTGAGATATGAAAAGGAAGAAAGATAAGTTATCAAAAGGTCGGATTTTTGCGGGATAATAATACGAACATCGACTCCCCGTAGAGCTGCAAGCTGAAGAGCAGATATAACCTGCTGATCCGGTACAAAATATGAACTGATGATCCATAATCGATGTCTGGCAGAATTTATTGCATGAACAAAGAATATCCCGCATGTTTCCAGCTCATCTGCAGGACCGGTTGGCAAAATAAGAATATTTTTATTTCCAGATTTAGAAGCTTCGGGAATCCAGTTAAGTTCGGGCACAGAATGATTTACCCAGTACCAGTCAGCAATAAAGGAAAGCTGGATGCATTGTACAGATGGTCCTTCCACCAAAACATGAGTATCACGCCAATACCCATATTTCGGATGAAGACCCAGATATTTTTTATTTACATTCATCCCACCAATGTAAGCTTTATGACCATCGACCACAACGATTTTCCTGTGGTTTCTAAAGTTCAATCGCAGCCTGTTATTCCAACCCTTTGTGGTTTTAAAATTAGATGTTTTAATACCTTTTTCGCGTAATTCTTCAATATAGCTTTTTGGAAGTAAATGGCATCCAATTTCATCATAAAGGAAATAAACTCGAACACCTTGTTTAACTTTCCGGATGAGTTTTTCCTTTAATTTCCGACCGAGCACATCATCGTGCACAGTATAAAACTGGATTAAAATGTAATCTTTTGCTGCATCTATTTCCTTGAAGATCGATTGGAAAGTTGCTTCTCCATCGATGAGTAATTCAGCGTTATTATTACTGGTAAAGGGCATTTTAGCAAGATGTTCAACAACCTTATATTCCGTTTGATAATTTTCTAAAGTTGTATTGAATTTTTCTATTTTTTCAGATAATTCTTGTGCAATGTGATTTATTTCAAGGTCTCCCACGCGCCGTGCATCAATATAGCCATAAAATCTCCTGCTTCCAAATATCAAGTAGAGTGGTAAAGCAATATATGGGAAAAACAACAGGGATATTGCCCAGGCTATTGAACCCTGCGAAGTACGCCCCCGCATGATAGCATCCAGACCTGCAATAAATCCCAGAATGTGGAATAAAGCAATGAGAAGCCACCATGATAACTTAAGATATTCTATTATCATATTAAATCTTCAGGAGTTTATGTTTGTCGATTTTTTCCAGAATCTGATTGTATAACATTGAAAGTGTGATCGAGAAGGGTACGTTTCTTTTGGCTAGTTGAACCATTGAATACGCTTCCATATACCTGTTATGAACCAGGTAGATTTTTATCAGTTCTATGTATCCAACCGGATCGATGGGGGAAAGTTTAACGCTTTTCAAGATTAAATTAATAGCTTCAGAAGTTTTTCCTATCTTCTCGCATGTAAGTCCAAAATTTCGGTAAAAATGGAAAGATCCGACCTTCAATTTCTCAGCATGTTGAAACTCAACATAAGCTTTTAACCAGTTTCTAAGTTGGAAATAAGCGAGACCTCTGAGATAACAGATTGTACCTCTCTTACCAAATGATTTTTCTGCTTTATCAATGTACTCTATAGCTTTTTTAAACTTATTTTTGGAAAAGTACAGTTCGGCAAGAAAAAGGTAAGGTAATTCAGAATTAACTTTAAAGTTTAATAGATTGGTAAGTATTTCCAGACTTTTATCTACCCTTCCGATTTTTGAATAAGCAAAGGCAAGGTTATAAAGTAGTTCAGGAAATTGTTTTTCGAGCTTTTCATAATAATCTATGGCTATTCTATACTCATTCAAAGAGAGAAAACAATTACCAATGCGAAAAATAGTGAATTCGTTATTCCTGTCTAATTCCAAAGCTTTTTGATATTGTTCTATTGCTTTGCGATATATCTTTTTGGAAAGGTAAAGGTCAGCTAAAGCTAACATAAGTTCTTTTTCTTCCGGGAATTCTTCCAGACCTTCCTTGAGAAGTTTGCGAACTTTCAGCCAGTTCTTATTTTTCTGTAATTTTGCCTGCCAGAGTATATTTTCAATTTTGTTCATAATGGGTTAGTTGGGTATTGGGTTTTTGGTGTTGGGTTTTTGGTGTTGGGTTTTTGGTATTGGGTTCTTGGTGTTGGGTTTTTGGGAGTATGAGATGAAAGATAGAGAAGCTCTATTGCATTCAGAATTTCGTTTTTTTCTAAACTTTTATTTATCAATTTCCTTACTTTTGCTCCTCCTTTTAATCCCTTTGTATAGTATGAGAAATGAGTTCGCATTTCGATGATTGCTCTCTTCTCTCCTTTATTGCGGATTGATAATTCAAAATGCCTTTTAATCAGATTCAGTTTTGTAGAAATATCTGTACTTGTAATTTTTCCGGTTCTGAAATATTCTTTAAATACCTGGAACATCCAGGGTTTTCCTAAAATACCACGTCCAACCATTACAGAATCACATTTTGTCTGCTCAAACATATCTATCATGTCCTGAGTTGAATTTATATCACCATTACCAATTATGGGAATGCTTATAGATTCTTTCAATTCTTTAATTAAACTCCAATCACTTTTTCCGGAGAACATCTGGGATTTAGTTCGTGGATGAATACAGATCATATCAGCTCCAGAATCTTCCATTTTCTTGCTGAAATCAATTGCATTCATATTGGATTTATCCCATCCGGAACGTATTTTTACTGATAAAGGTGTTTTCGTTCCTTTTAGAATTTTCTTAACTTCGAATATTATCTTCTGAGCAATATCAGGAACTTTCATTAATGCAGAACCTGCTCCTCGATTAACCACCTTTTTTACAGGGCAACCCATATTAATGTCGATAAAATCTGGTTTTTTCTCAAGGATTATTTCTGTTCCTTTTGCCATTTTGTCAGGGTCAGAGCCGAAAAGTTGAATGCCAAAAGGGCGTTGAAATTCCGTAAAATCCGCATATTTCAAACTTCTCTCTCTGTTATATATCAATCCATCAGCACTTATCATTTCGCTAACTACAACGTCAACGCCACATTCTTTACAGATGGTGCGAAATGCACTATCAGTGATTCCAGCCAGGGGTGCTAACCAGATTTTATTATTTGTTAGAGAGTAGATTTTTTCTTTCATTTTCCCAAATTATTTCTTAATCAGGTGGTATATTGCAATGCCAGCTGCTATGGCTACATTCATTGATTCTA
>DAOVQH010000045.1 GCA_030628755.1 Candidatus Cloacimonadota bacterium
AATTGATTTTAACAAAATTAGGAATAGAACGATTTGAAAAAAAGATCAAGAGATTCTCTGCTGAACACTATTTTGCTGATTTCAACCAACTTCTTTTGCAAGGACTTTTCGAAGCTTTGGGGTACAGCAAAAATAAATACCAGATGCTTCAGCTCGCACTTAGATTCCCTTTCTCAAAACTGAAAGAATTTTATAAGAAAGGACTATCCAAAAATGAATTAATAGCTGTCTGGCTTTGCAGCACTGATCTAATAAACAATCTTCCAGCAACATTTCCAACTGAACTTAAAACCAAATGGCTGGAAATGTATAATAAACAGAAATATACAACTGAATTTTTAGATATAAACTGGCAGCTATTTCGCATTCGACCGGTAAATCATCCAGCTATCAGAATTTTGCAGATTTTAGAGCTAATTTATGAAAGTCTTGAATCTTCTTTATTTAATAACATTTTGAGATTATTTTCTTTTAAAGCAGAGACCTTCAATATAAAAGATTTTAGAAAAAAGCTGTACTCAACATTTCAAATAAAATCCGAGCTCCTTCCGGAAAAATACACTCTTGGAAAAACCCGCATCGATACAATTCTTATAAATATCATCCTTCCACTGGTTGTTATTTATGCTCGTGAGAAGAGTTATAAAGAACTCGAACATGCCACCATGGAGGTTTATAAAGAATTTCACGGACTTCCGGAGAATTATATTACTCAATATATGTCGAAATTTATGAATGCTCCACAAAAGAGTCTTTTCAAGAAGAGAGCAATCTGTCAGCAGGGAGTTCTGAAACTTTATTTTGATAACTGCCAGCATCATGCGTGTGAAGCCTGTGAGGAATTAGTCAAAAAGAAATAAAACTTGTATTATCCTGCACCTATTTGCTTGTTGTATAATAAGAATTCCAAATAGGTGCGGGATGAGTTAAGTTGAATTGAGTAGAATATAAAAGAAAGGATTGAGTAAAAAAAAGGCAGAACCAAATCTGCCCTTTAATTATTTACGCCTTACATTTCACGCTTTTTTAAAAACCTCTCAACACATCCTCAATCGTTGGATGACCGATTTCCTGGAGTTCGTATTTCACCTGGACAGCGGGTTTATTGATTTTCACAATTCTTCTTAAATTTATTGGAGTTGCAATTATAACAACATCACATTTAGCTGCATTTATTGTTGCTTCCAGGTCTTTTATTTGCTGCTCACCATACTGTACTACGCCGAGACAGGGAGGGAAAAATGAAAAAGTTAAAGGTAGTAGTTATTTTAAGTTTATTCTTCATAGTAATTTTCAGCCTGTCATGTAATATACAGACTCAGGTAGAAGAGGTGGATGGAGAAAAACTGGTACGGGAAGTGTGGGAAGCAATGAAATCAACAGATATGGAATACATAGAAAACATACTTGCTTCGGGATTCCAATCCATACACCATGATGGAGCGCGTAATAGGGAAGAGGAAATCGAATTAATTAAAGGACTTGATATGGGTGAATATACACTGGATAACTTCAAAGTTACAAAAAATGAAAATACTATAAATGTTACCTATTTTGTACATGTAACAGAAACCATTGAAGGGAACACGATCACAAAACGTTCAGCTAGATTATCAGTTTTCAGTAAAACCCCAGAGGGCTGGAAATGGTTCTCACACGCTAATTTGGTACCGTTGAAATAATAAACTCACCCCCAGCGAGAGTCGTAAAGCGACCAGTTTATCTGCCTTAGGCATGGCTTGGTCGCTCTCTTAACATGCTATTGCAGCATATTTAGCGACCAGTCTGTTGGTTCATTCGCCTGCCCTATTGAATAATTGGGGTCTCGATTGAACCAGTTATTAACTTACATCGTCCCGATGTATTAAGAAGAACGAGATTTTCTTCCATACAGTTCCTTCTCTTTTTGTAAAGAGAAGGTTTAGGATGAGTTAAATAAACTCAGAAAATCTTTTATGAACTCACCCCCGGTCTCCGCCAACCCGTCCTCCGCAGTAACACTGTTACGGATGGTGGAGGCTACGCCCCGGCAAGCCAACCCCTCTCTTGAAACAAAGAGAGGGGAGTTTGAGAGTCGTAAAGCGACCAGCTTGGTTGCTCTCTCGACCTGGCCATGCCTAAGGCAGGTAAACAGGTCGAGTTACAAAAACAATTTGACACTCTTAAAATAAAAACAAGTTATTGATTTGTTAAGTAAAGGATTAGATTTGAAAATTAACAGAGAAAATATATTTGACAAATATTAATAAAATTTCTTGTTTCGTTTTTTGTAAATAAGGATCGAATAACAAAAAAAAGTCAGTTATGCGGAAATTGATTGTAGTTTTATAAAATAAGGATTTTAAATGGATAAAAAATTAGCAACTTCAAAGATTACGCCCCAGTTGATTGATTACATTGTTAAAAAAATAGTCAAAGCAATTGACCCGAAAAAAATAATCCTGTTTGGTTCTTATGCCAGAGGAGATTATAAAAAGGATAGCGATCTAGATTTGTTTATTATTAAAGATGGTAACCACAATAGTCGTATGATGAGGCGGAAAATAGACGGATTATTATAGGGAAGGGAATTCTCTCTTGATCTATTTGTAAGAAAAATAGAAGAGGTTGATTGGAATTTCCGTGCAAAAAATCCATTCTATATTTACCACATTTTTAAAGATGGGAAGGTTTTATATGAGGAAAAAAAATCCTGAAGAGATTGAATTAATAAAAAATTGGCTAACTTACGCTAAAGAGAATTTACTTTCTGCAAAATCTTTAATAACAGAAGAATTTACTCAATTTCATACGGTATGCTTTATGTGCCAGGGAAGTGCAGAAAAATACCTGAAAGCATATTTAATCTCAAATGGTTGGATTTTGGAAAAGATCCATGATTTAGAAAATTTATTAAAATATTGCGCTTGTTACGAAACTCCCGTTTCGTAACACGATAGAGACTGAAACTCAGTTTCATTTTTCAAAAGGAATATCAATCTCAATTATCCCAACTTCACCGGAAATATAATACCCTTTCGCATATTTTTATTCTCTCTTATTATCAAAACAGAGTTTTTGGGAAAAGCGCATTCCCATCCGGCAGCTGCCGGATGGGAACGAGATGAAAGCCTTCTGCTTGAATGTGAATTGTTGAATGAATATATTTCAGAAGGTCGCTATCCGGGAGATTTACCCTGTTAAATCCCTTTGGGAAAATAGGAAATTTTATTTAACAGGGTGAACCATTTGAATCCATTGGAGAGAAAGATGCCAGAGAGGTCCCGATATATCGGGAATGCTGCTGATAAAGTTGCTGAATTTGTTAGGGAAAGAATTAAATTTGAAAATTAACAGGGAAAAATAAATTTGACAAAATATTTTAATATACAATTTTGTTAAATAAACATATTTTCAAAAGTAAAATCAAGGAGGAGTATAAATGAAAAGAGTTTTAGTAGAGATAAACGATGACTCTTATAACAAATTTTTAGATACAATAAGTAAACTTCCAGATGATAAAATCCGTTTTTGGGAGGAAATTGACAAAGACGATCTTTTCACTGCTGATGACAACAAAGCCTATCAAAAAGCTATAGAAGAATTGAAACAAGGTAAAGCTATTTCATTAAATATGATAAAAAAAGAATTAAATGTATGAAATTAAGTTTTCCAGGGATGTTTTTAATTTTTTGAAGAAAAGGAATAAAAACTACCAGAAGAAAGTAGTTAATAGTTTTGACATATTAGCTAAAAATCCATTTAATGATTTTTTTGATATTAAACCTTTAATAAACAAAAAAGGACATTTTCGCTTAAGGATTGGAAATTACAGATTTCTTTATGAAATTAGAGGTAAAGAATTATTAATTTATTGCTATAAAGCAGGACCCAGAGGTGATATCTATAAAAAATAGAAAGAAATATGAAAAAGAATTTCAAAATTGTAATTATTAAAAATGAAAGGTATAATATGACTTCGCTAATATAAAAATTTAATTTTTGCATCTTTTATTTGTTCTGATTAGAAAATCGGCAAATTTTCAACACAGCAGAACAAGTGAGTGAGATGCGTCCGATATGGGCGCGCTTTCTTCGCTTTGCTGTGTGGGTATGCCGATACCTCTAATCAGGGCGTAATGGAAGTAGCGTCCTTTTTTTATTTTCAGAACCTTAAAAATGGAGTATAAAAACATGAGAAAACAAATATTTTTGATTTTAGGTTTTATTGTAATTCCTTTAGCTTTATTTTCAAATATTATTGTAAATTCTTCAAATGAACAAGCTCTTGAAGTAAGTGTATCAATTCCTGAAGTGAAATTTTCTGAATCTAAATTAACAGATGGAAATACATATTCAATATTAGTGGTTCCAGGAAGTAGTAAACTTGCAATAGGAAAACCAGATGTTCCAGGATTTGCAAATTGGATCTTAATACCAAACGGAACATCTGTTAATATTACAACATTCCCCGGAGAACCGGAAATTTACGAAGATGTAAACATACCCCCTGTTCAACCTCCACTCAGTGATTATAAAGACGCACCCTTACCGCCTTTTACAAAAAATGAATTAGTATTTTCAACCGATGCATATTATCCTGGAGTTTTGGGAAAAACAGAACCAACCAAACATATGAGAGGTCAAACCTGTACAATACTTTGGATTTATCCTTATCAATATAACCCGGTGCAAAAAATATTAAAAGTATATTCCGACCTGCGAGTAAATGTAAATTTTATTGGAGCTGTTGAACCAATACCCACAAATTTAAAAAGTGAAAATTACAATACAATCATGCAACGTATATCAATAAATGCTAAGGCTGTTCTCGATGCAGAAGAAGCTATAGAAATTGATGGCCAAAGAGGTAAAGAAAGAACTGAAGGTTGTGAGTTGCTAATAATGACGCATAGTAATTTTGAGAACGTAGCAAACACACTTGCTACTTGGAAAATAAAACGAGGGATAACTACTAAAGTTATTTCTACTACAATAACGGGAAATGATACAACCTCAATAAGAAACTACATAGTAAATGCTTGTCAAACTTGGAATCCAGCACCATCATATTTGTTGTTTGTAGGTGATGCTGAATTTATTCCAACCTGGTATGCTAATATGCATCCTGCTGGAGGAGGTCAGGGACATACAGGAACAGATATTTTTTATGCTGATACTGATGATCCACCAGATTATATTGCAGACCTTGCTTATGGAAGACTTTCTATTGATACTGATGAGGAAGCAGACAGCTTAGTTGCTCGTATAATAAGATATGAACGAACACCACCTGATATTAATAGTTATTACTCCAGTGCGACAATGGCTGCATGCTTCCAAGATGGTCATCATGTAGGAGGAGAAAGTGGTTCAGATGTACTACCAGATAGCATAGCAGACAGAAGGTTTGCTAAAACATGTGAGGATGTAAAGAATTTTTTGGATACTCAAGGATATAGCACGCAAAGGATTTACACAACTTTAAATGGTTGTTGGTGGAATAATGATGAAATTTTTCCTAAATATTGGAGTGACAGTCTATGTTACGTTTTTGAAAATGATACACCAGGGGAAGAAATACCAGATGATTTGCAGAAACCAGCTTTCCCTTGGAATGGAAATACTGATAACATTACTAATGCTATTAATAATGGTCGCTTCTTTTTATTGCACCGTGACCATGGATTAAGAAGTGAATGGTGGAAACCATCATTCAATAATGATAATGTAGATGCTCTTAATAATGGAGAAAAAAGACCCATTGTCTGGAGTGTTAACTGTGAAACAGGTTGGTTTGATAATGAGACGGATGATGCTGAGTGTAATACTGACCCTAATGATGAATGTTTCGTTGAACATTGGCTTATACACAGCACAGGTGGTAGCATTGGTCTTATTGGTGCAACAAGAGTTAGTTACTCAGGCATAAATGACAGATTGATTTGGGGCTGGATGGATTCCATCTGGCCTGGATTTTATGCCACATGGGGTGGTACATCAATATTCAAAATGGGAGATGTTATTAATTATGGGAAAGCATATATGATGACATTCTATGCAAATGATGAATATAGACGAACAGCTCTTGAAGAATTTCATTGGTTTGGTGACCCTACAATGGAAATATGGACAGACACACCCCAAAACCTCACAGTCACTTTTCCCGACACATTATTCTTAAACACCAGCAGTTTCACCGTTTCAGTTACGAATTCCGGTAATCCTGTTGAGAATGCATTAGTATGTATTATGAAAGATGATGAAGTTTATGAAACTGGTGAGACTGATGCTTCTGGCGATATAACATTGCCCTTATCATTTCAAGATGAAGGAAGAATGTATGTAACAGTAACTGCTCATAACTTCATACCTTATGAAGACAGTGTGCTTGTGCTTGGTCACCTTGAATGTTCTGCAAATCCTTCTGCTATCTATGCTGATGAGACAAGCACTTCCACCCTTTATGCAGTTGTAAAAGATTCTGACAATAACACAATTTCAATTGACTCGTTAATGATAAACTTTTCTATAATATCAGGTAGCACTTCAGCACATTTAGAAGGTACAAATCCTTCACCAACTATAGATGGTATTGCACAAATTACGCTTTGTGCTGATGACACACCGGGAATTGTAAAAGTGGCTGCTGATAATGATGGACTGGAAGCTGATACAGTACAAGTATATGTTATTACTGACCCATCAAATATTATTGTCTCAGATCCAATTATGATTGATACTTCATCTACCTCATATCAAGCATATCCAAAAGTAGCTTTTGATGGAACAAATTATTTTACTGTATGGGTGGATTATAGAGACTCTGATTGGAATATTTATGGAATACGTCTATCCGCAGCAGGCGAAGTTCTTGATGATTCTGCATTTCTAATAATCAATTATGATTATATAGTGAGTAATCCTGATGTAGTTTATGGAGGTAACTATTATCTAGTCATATGTCGCGAGGCACATCCTTATCCCTTTACGAACATGTCACCTTATGCTAGAGTTTCACCCGCTGGTGCAGTAATAGACACTATATGTTATACAATTGATCATGATAATCCTTTAACATTAATAAGTTATTGCGGTGATACATATATTGCTATTACATCCAACGGTTATAATTTTTATAGCATACTCATAGATGAGGGCGGTAATGCTAGTTATGTATCATTATGTTACCCAAACTTTGATAATTCATATTCATATGATATTGCTTTTAATGGAAATCATTATCAAATTGTATGGTATGTACATAATCCAAGTGGGAATATTTACACAAGAAGCGTAGATATTTTTGGGAATTTCTTTGATAATTATGCTTCTGTCGATACGTCTGCTGGTGACCAATTGTATCCCACTATTGCTACTGATGGAGATAATTTTCTTGTTGTGTGGGAAGATAGAAGCGATGGTAATGATTACAACATATTCGGTGCTCGAATTAATAATAATGGTGAAGTTATTGATGATCCACCAATAGTAATCTCAGATGCAGACAATCACCAACAAACCCCATCTATCACTTTTGATGGTTCAAATTATTGGGTAGTATGGGTAGATGGCAGAGATGCAAATGGTAATGATATTTATGGAACAAGGGTTATGCCATCAGGAGTGGTATTAGACCCAACAGGGATTCTGTTAGTAGAACGAAATTCTGCTTGTCTTGATCCACACATTGTCGCAGGACCAGAGGATCAATTGGCTATCGTTTATAGTAGTTACGAGACACCTCCTTATGATAACTATCGGATTTTTACTTCTATTATTGGAACAAAAACTGCTATTTTAGAACTAACCGATGCAAGCGGTGCACCTGGAACATCTTCATCATGGTCATATGCAACGCTCAATACTCTCGAAGATATTTCTACCCTTCAATTTACCATGAAATTCAATTCTTTACTTTCAATTGATTCATTGTCTCTAGCAAATCAATTCTCCAATATGGAATTAGATTACAATGTATTCTCTGATTCTGTGAATGTTTTAGTTTATAGTCCTTCGGGATATACAATTCAACCGGAAAGTGAACCGGTTGTCTATTTCTACTATAGTGTTTCATTATCTGCATCTTTGGGGGATATTTTTCCACTCACACTTTCCAATATAGTAATAGTAGATGCTAATGTGAATGAAATTCCTGTATCTGGTAGAAACGGCAATTTCTATGTTACATCAAAAGGTGATATTAATTTTGATTTTATAGTCAATGCACTTGATCTTCAGCGTTGCATTAATATTATCTTAGGTCGTCCTCCATCACCAACTCCAGCTGAACTGTTTTCAGCGGATGTAGCACCCTTACCGGATGGAGATGGTTCAGTGAATATACTTGATGTTACCGGGATTGTTAATATCATTCTTGGACGATCTCGTTCTATTCAAATTGCATTAAAATCAAATCCAAAATCCAGAATGGAATCAGTTTTATCGGTTGGAAATGGTTCAGGTATTCCCGGAAACAGCAATATACCAGTTGAAATAAAATTGAATAATGACGAATCTGTTGCCGGCATTCAGTTTAGTTTATTCTTTGAAAATAACATATTGGCAGTTGACAGTGTTTCATTATCTCCTCGTTCTTCTAATATGACACTTGCTTATAATACTTGGGAAGATTCGATTAAAGTTTTAATTTACAGCGCCTCAGGTTATAATATCTTGCCAGACACGAGTTCTATCGCAACTGTATTCTTTAGTGTTTCCGAAAATACAATTCCCGGTGATACAACCAATATTCAGATTAATGGTATTGTTCTTGCTGATCCATATGCAAATCCTATGCCTTCTACTGGTGAAGATGGTTTATTTCAAGTAGAAGGTAATCCTGCCTATACAAACATCAAAGTTCTCCTTGAAGGTCCTTATGATGCATTTGGAGATACAATGGAATGTTCGTTAACACTACCAACAATATCACCTTACGATAGTGAAGATATTGGTTCATTGCCAACAGTCACAGGACACAATCTTGTAGATTGGATTCAGGTAAAACTAAGAACCACTGAAACAGGAACAACAGTTGATTCTTGCAATGCATTTTTATTGGAAGATGGCTCAGTTGTAGATGTAAGAGGTAACAGTAGTTTACCTTTTTATGATACTGCTGGAAATGATTATTATATTGTTATTCATCATCGGAATCATCTTGATATAATAAGTGCCGTTAAACATACTTTTGGTAGTTCTCAGGGAGAAGCAACAAATATTGATTTAACAACCTCAGGTTCTATATATGGAGATGGGTATCAGGAATTGGAAACCGGTGTATATGGGATGTATTCCGGGGATATAAACAATGACAGAGAGGTTACAACCTTAGATTATACTAGCTGGTATAATGAATATATAACAGGTTCATCGGGTTATAAAACAACAGATTTAAATATGGATGGAGAAGTAACCACATCAGATTATACGAAATGGTATAATAATTTTATCATTGGAGCAAGTTCATCAATTCCCAGCCAAACAAGAGAATCTTCTGGTGGTTCAAAAAATATTATTTTTAAAAAAATAGAAAACAATACAAAAGAAAATGTTTGGAGGAAACATGAAAAACAAATTAAAAAGTAGTATTTCCTATTTGTTCCAATATTTTCGGGAACAAAAACAAACCACACTATCGTGTAAAAGGTTTTTCATTTTACTTATCATCAGTTTAATAATTACAGGAACAATGCTAGCGGATACAGTTGCTTTTAAAACTGTTGTAACCAAAAATGATATGACCGTTAGTGGAGATTTCTGGCTGGATGTTCAAATGCAAATAACTGCCGGTACAAGCCCGAGAACACTCAATTCCCTTACGGTTGATGTTTACTTTGGTAATCAGATAAGTTATGCGAGTGCTGATAGTTGGGCATATAGTTTTCTTGATGGTTATTCAAGAATAGCAAGCGATCTTACAACTTACATTCGAGTAGGAACAACCGGTGATAATGTGAATGCAAATGGTGATGGTACTCCTGCAGGATGGAATGTAACAACTTCTTGGCAAACAGTTGTTACTTTAAAGTTTACAATTGCAACAGCAACATCAGTAAATATTTCAATTAATGATGCGACCGATGCTGCAGCTTATTTTAATAATGTTGCAAATAATCCTACTGGTGGTGGAGTAACAGATTGGACAGTTACTAATGAAGATAGTGGAGATGTTACACTTCCTGTAGTGCTAACAGCATTTTCTGCAGTTTACACAATTTATGAAACAGATATTGAATTTGTATCTGTTAATTGGACTACTGCAAGCGAAACTGATGTTCTGGGATTTAATATTTATCGTTTCAAAGAAGCCAATTTTAATACTTCTGAAATGGTAAATGATGAAATAATTCTTGGAACTAATACTACAACATCACATAATTATACATATCATGATGAAAAATTATTTTATGAAGTAGTACAAGCTGGTGACATTTATTGGTATTGGCTTGAAACTATAGAATTGGGTGGAAACAGTTATGTTTATGAAGAACCTTCAAAACTTATTATACCTGAAGATTATGAACAAATAATACCACCAGACCTTCCAATAATATATGGACTTTATCAAAATTGTCCTAATCCATTCAATCCATCATCATCTACAAGGACTAAAATATTATTCAATCTTCTTAATGATTCTCAAGTTAAAATTAATGTCTATAATATAAAAGGTCAATTAGTAAAATGTATATATAATGACCATGCAGAATTTGATGATAATAATCCCCGACCAAAAGTTGCATATTGGGATGGTTGTGATGTAAATGGGACACAACAACAATCAGGTATCTACTTTTACAGAATGATTGTAAATGGCAATGAAGAAGAAATAAAGAAATTGTTGTTAATCAGATAGAAGAAATCACTTAAACCTTCAATTGAAGGTTTTTTTATTAAAAAACAAATTCTTGTTTAATACTTTCTCAAACATCTCGACAATTTCAATTTAGAAACTCGATTCGGGTTTTCTGCTAATTTATTTTCTAATAGAATATTTGCTCAAGTTTCGCACTTGGGAACTCTATTCCCTCTGTAACACGGAACTCTGTTCCGTCTGTATTATGAATCTCTGGTTCATAATCCGAAGGATCTGCCTTCGGCATAATATGGAGCAGAGCTCCTTCTGACAGACGCTTCAGAGAAGCGTGTTACAATTTTAATCCACCTCAGATAAACGAAGATA
>DAOVQH010000049.1 GCA_030628755.1 Candidatus Cloacimonadota bacterium
GGATATCTCCGATAGAGAGGGCTGCCTTTTTTTTGTCCTTTTTCTTTTCTTAGGTGTCCCGGGGCTTGTGTATCCAGCCAGTAATTGAAGTCTGTATCGTAGAAATACATTTCATCGCCAAGAACACCTGTCTTTACATTAACATCTATTTTCCCTATAAAAAAAAGAGAATCAGGAGTAATACCGCGGT
Source organism: Candidatus Cloacimonadota bacterium (assembly GCA_030628755.1). Taxonomy (GTDB): domain Bacteria; phylum Cloacimonadota; class Cloacimonadia; order Cloacimonadales; family TCS61; genus JACNIV01. Next base: position 191 of record DAOVQH010000049.1, read on the forward strand.
ATACACGATACTCGATGATTCTCCTCTCTTTTGGCAAAGGCTTCCAACTAACTACCAGTCCCGAACCATCATCATCAGGGATATCTTGTACCTGTAAATTTTGGATGATGTAATCAGTTTCGTTTAAAGCAGCACGGGAGTTTTGTGGTAAAAGTAAGAAGCTGAATGCCAAAAAGAGCAGGAAAAATCCTGATCTGGCACAGTTTAACTTCATAAAGGTCTCCTTTTCTTTTTTATAATCACTTTTTTAATTTTATCAAAAACATCTACACTTACCATTATTGTCAACTTTAATTTATATAACTGAAACAATTAATACAATTCAGTTTTTTCATTCATTTTTCTATCTATAGATTTATTTATATTTATATTAATCTGGGTTTTAATTCATGCTTATTTCAGTTGAATCTTCAGAAACGATATAGTTTTTCAAATTATCTATAACCATTTTAAACTCTTCCATTTCATCTTTAGGAACTGGAGGACCGGACACATTCTTCAGTTTCAAAGGGTTGATTGCTTTTCCATATTGATAAATAGTGTAATGTAAATGATTTCCAGTTGAAAGACCTGTGGAACCAACATAACCAATAACATCATGCTGTTTTACTCTATCTCCGATTTTGAATTTTCCATATTTGCTGAGATGTCCATAAAGAGTTTTATATCCATTTGTATGGCGTATCATAATAGTTCTTCCATATCCACCGGTTCTGCCATTTATGGTTGGGTGCCCACCTTTCCAACCTCTATGGATAATTGTTCCATCAGCAGAAGCCTCGACTGGTGTTCCATAAGCAGCAGCATAATCTACACCATTGTGCATCCACACTTTTTTAGTAATTGGATGTCTACGCATTCCAAAATAGGAAGAAATTCTTTTATAATTCAAAGGTGATTTAAGGAAAGCTTTCTGAAAGCATTGCCCCGATTCATCGTAATATTTCGATATCCCTTTTTTGTTTGTGTACCGGTATGCAATTTTGTCGTAGTTTCTGCTGGAATATTGAGCTACAAGAATTTCACCATATTCTATGAAATCGCTATTTTCATTTACTAATTGTTCATAAGCCAATTGGAACTGATCACCTTTTTGGGGGTCGATGAAAAAATCTATATCCCATTGAAATATCTGACTGAACATAACCGCCAAAGCAGGACCCTCATCTTCATCAATTATTGCCTGGTAGAGTGAGGTTTCTATTTCGCCATTACATGTTTTTACAACTTTTGTTGTTTGCAGTGTATCAATTTGAGTAAAATAATTATCGGAAGTATCTCGAAAAACGCGATAAGTATGGATTTTATTAGGTATATAAATAAGTTCATGAATAACGTCAAGTGTGTCCATTCTTACAATAAAGCTATCTGCAGGATGAGAACGGCGAAGATTGTAGATGGAGTCCAGTTTGTTAACTACCCTGTAAACTTTGACGTTTTCAATATCTTTATCAATCAAAGCATTGGCAAGAGTTTGTCCGGGCTTCAAAGAACCGGATTTATAAATGAAAGGATCTATCTCTTCTGGTTCTTCTTTACTGCACGAAATTAATATAAAAAGAATCAGTATAACCGGGATATATTTCTGCATTAATTTTTCATTCTATCCTTAAAACTAATTTTCAATGATGCTTTTTTGCTGGTTATAAGATTATTGTCAAATGAAAATCCAAATGAATAGTCTTAGGTAGTGTTTAAACTATATCAGGTTAAACCAAAAAACTTGACCTGAACCTGAAGAATTAAGTATTGGGAAACGAAAGAAATTGAGGAAGGATAATGTTAAATATCATTGGTGCTCTAATTGCACTCGGAATACTTGTGACTGTTCATGAAACAGGTCATTTTATTGCAGCCAGTATCTTTGGGGTTGAGATTGAGAAGTTCTCTATAGGTTTTGGTCCGAAACTCATTGCATTCAAAAGAGGTAAAACAGAATACCGGATATCCTTAGTCCCACTGGGTGGATATGTGAAGATGAAAGGCGAAAATCCCAATGAAGAGATTGAAGAAAGTACAAATTCATTCAGGTCTTTGATCTGGTGGAAAAGAGCAATCATTGCTTTTGCCGGTCCTTTTTCAAATCTCATTTTTGCAATTTTATTATTTATTGTTTCCTTTGCAGTAGGAAGAAACTATGAAGATCATTTCCCGGTTGTGGGGAAAGTGGATTCTGAACTGAAGAATTTCATACAGGTTGATGATAAAATAATCGAAGTTAATGAACATGAAATTGAGAGTTGGAGTCAGATTATCCAGCATACAAAACCTGATGAATTTAATATCATTAAAGTCGAACGTAATGGTAAAGAGATTTTACTTGAGACGGATAAAATCGAACCAAAAACCTGGCTTACTGATATTTTACCATTTTCTCCAGCAATTATTGGAGATGTAGCACCCGGACTGGCTGCTTATAAAGCCGGTCTTATGAAAAATGATGAGATTCTTTCTGTGGATGGAAAGGAAGTAAAAGACTGGTATGAAATGCGGGAAATAATTACAGGAAGCCCTAACGAAACTGTTAAATTAAAAATTAAACGTGATAAACATATCTTTGAGAAGACCATAGCACTGGAAGATAACTTATTTCAGAAAGATAAAATAATAGGGATTACACAATATCTGCCCTTTAAAATTAAAGAAAAATATACACTGGGCGAATCAATAAATTATGGAACTATTACAACTGTGAATTTTGTTGCAATCAATTACTTGATGTTATTCAAATTGATAACTAATCCAAAGGCAATTAGAGCTAACCTTGGTGGTCCAGTGATGATTTTTACTTTATCTCAGCAATATGTAGGTAAGGGTTTGGATAATATTCTAACCTTCATGGCTGCCATCAGTATAATCCTGATGTTGATGAATTTGTTACCTATTCCAATTCTGGATGGTGGTAATATATTTTTCTGCCTGGTTGAAGGAATTCAAAAAAAACCTCTTTCTCAGAAAATGCAGATTGCCATGCAAAATATTGGGATATTTATATTAGTTTTTTTGATGGTTTTTGCGTTCTGGAATGATATAAATAGAATATTTACAAGAAGTGTTTCTATTCAAGAGCAAAAAATGATAACTGAATAATCGGAGGTTTATATCTTTGAATTTACTTTGGAAACCAGAAGTGGAAATGCTCGAGCAGGTATATTAAATACCCCACATGGAAAAGTTAAAACGCCTGTCTTCATGCCGGTTGGAACCAGAGCAACCGTGAAAACTTTATCGCCTGCTGAACTCGAAGATATTGGAGCCCAAATTATTCTGGGAAACACTTACCATCTTTACCTTCGCCCTGGGCATGAAATCATCCGAAAAGCTGGTGGAATACATAGATTTATGGGTTGGAGTAAACCGATTCTTACAGATAGTGGCGGCTTTCAGGTTATGAGTTTGCAAGGTTTAAGAAAAATCACTTCTGAAGGTGTTCAATTCCAATCCCATATTGATGGTTCTTATCATATGTTCACACCAGAAAAGGTAGTAAAAATCCAGAATGCAATAGGTGCTGATATCATCATGTCATTCGATGAGTGTCCTCCATTTCCTGCAACCAAGAAGTATATTGCTGATTCTCTGAAAACTACACTTGAATGGGCAAAACGCGGGAAAGATTCTCATAAGAATGATAAACAAGCTTTGTTTGGTGTGGTTCAGGGAGGAATTTATGAAGACCTCCGAGAGGAAAGTGCAAAAGAATTAATGGAACTAAATTTCCCTGGATATGCAATTGGTGGTCTTGCTGTGGGTGAATCAAAAGAGGATCTGCTTCGTATCACAAGTTTTTTAAATAATATCCTTCCCAAAGAAAAACCACGTTATTTAATGGGAATTGGTACTCCTAAGGACCTTCTGGAAAATATTGAAAATGGTATGGATATGTTCGATTGTGTGATGCCTACCCGTAATGCACGAAAAGGGACTTTATTTACCAGGAACGGGAAAATGATAATTAAATCCAGTCGATATAAGGAAGATTTCTCTCCAATAGATAAGGATTGCAATTGTTATACTTGCAGGAATTTCTCTCGTGCCTATCTCCGTCATCTGTTCAGCGTAGATGAAATTCTTGGAATGAGATTAGCAACCGTTCATAGTCTCCATTTTTACCATGAATTGATTGATAAAGCCAGACAGGCTATCCTGAATAATAGATTTTTTGAGTTCAAGAAAGAGTTTTCCAAGAAGTTAGATGATATTATAGATTAAGAGGATTTATGGGAAAATTTGAAGAAATTAACCTGACTGGATTAAAGAAATACTCAATTAAAGACAGACCAAGTAAAGTTCATATAAAAGATTTTGCAAAACCAGGTGCAATGAGAAATTTTCTTTTTGGATTACCGGATATTCTCGCTGGTAAAGACTTTAAGGAATTAATAGATAAATGTGTGATTGCTCATAAGAATAATAAACCTGTTATTGTAGCTTTGGGTGGGCATGTTGTAAAATGTGGGCTTTCTTTATATATTATTGAGATGATGGGAATGGGTTTGATTAAAGCCCTGGCGTCGAATGGTTCAGTAGTTATTCATGATTTTGAAATAGCCAAATTCGGAAAAACATCTGAGGATGTGGCATCTGCTTTAGAAGATGGTTCCTTTGGAATGGCAGAAGAGACCTGTGATGGAATAAATAATATCATAAAAGAAGCTGCTGGAGAAAAGCTGGGATTTGGTGAAGCTGTCGGAAAACATTTGATAGAATTAAATGCCCCGAATAATAACCTTTCTCTTTTTGCATCTGCGTATAAGAATAACATTCCTTTCACTGTTCATGTGGCTCTGGGAACTGATATTGTTCATCAACATGAAACAGCTGATGGAGCTTCTATTGGTGATTGTTCAATGCGGGATTTCCGTATCTTCTGTAATAATCTTATTGAATTGAATGAAGGAGGTATTTTTCTGAATTTTGGTTCGGCAGTTATAATGCCGGAAGTTTTCCTGAAAGCAATAACCGTTGTAAGAAATCTTGGATATCCTTTACGTAATTTCTATACAGCAGTTTTTGATATGAATATTCACTATCGACCGAAAATTAATATTGTTCAACGTCCAATATTAAGTGGTGGGAAGGGTTTTTATTTTGTGGGGCATCATGAAATAATGATTCCCTTATTTTTCCAAACTTTAAAGGAAAAACTTCGTAATGAATAAACTTGTATTGTTAGTTTTAATTCTATTTACTTCTTCGCTTATTTTTGCAGAAGAATTGCAGAAAAAACCTTTTAAAGCAGCAGCACTTTCTTTTTTTATTCCAGGTGCCGGGCAATTGTATAACGAAGCTTACTTGAAATCAGGAATTGTAATTGCACTGGAAGGAAGCCTGATAGGTCTTGCTATGTATCACAATAGTAAGGCTGAATATTATTACGACAAATACAAACTAACTGCGAGTGAGGATCAGTACAATCTATATCTTGATTATTATTATAAAAGACAAAGTGATTTTTGGTGGGTTGGAGTGGTAGTTTTTTTATCAACTATAGATGCTTTTGTTGATGCTCATCTATTTAATTTTGAAGAAAAAAAAAATAAGATACATTTAAAATTTGAAGATAATGTAATTAGTTTATCTTATAGTTTCTGATATGGTGTGAAATGAATAGAAAGTATGTAATTGCTATAGATGGTCCTGGAGCTTCAGGTAAGAGTACAACAGCAAAACTTTTAGCGAAAAAGTTGAAGTATATTTATATAGATACAGGTGCAATGTATCGTGCTTGTGGGCTGCGTTCTCTGGAAATGAACATTGATCTGAACAATAGAAAAAAACTTAAGAATATGCTCGATCATACTGAGATTCAAATTAAATACTCACAGGCAGGTAACAAGATAATATTAAATGGAAAGGATGTTACTTCACGAATTCGCGAGAGTGATATTACTAAATTGTCTTCGAAAATAGCGCGCATAGAAATGGTTCGAACTAAAATGGTGGAATTGCAACGTGATATTGGAAAAAATGGTGGCGTTATTATGGATGGGCGGGATATAGGAACTGTGGTTTTTCCAGATGCTGATTTCAAGTTCTTTATAATTGCTGATGTAAAAACCAGAGCTCTTCGCAGATGGAAAGAAGCAAAAGAAAAAGGTGAGGATATTCCTATAAAAGATATTGAAAAAGAACTAATCTGGCGCGATAGAAATGATTCTTTACGGGAAATTTCTCCACTTAAACAAGCAGATGACGCAATTTTAGTAGATACCGGTAATATGACTATTGAAGAGCAGACTAACTATATCTTTGATATTATCAAAAGAGGGGAAAATGCGTAAGACATATTCCTTTATTACCTTTCTGATACGTTTTTATATGAAAGTTTTTTGGGGATTGAAAATAATCAATAAAGAAAGATTAAATTCTGTTCAAAACTGTATTATAGCCCCAAACCACATTGCTGCTGTTGACCCTTTCTTTATTGGATCAATAATGCCGGTTGAAATTTATTATCTGGCAAAAATTGAACTTTTCAAAAATAAGATATTTGGTAATATCCTGAGATTCCTTAATGCTATTCCAGTCAAAAGAGGTATGATAGATAAAGGCGCTATTAGACATGTTATCCATGTTCTTAGCAAGGGTCATTCAATACTTATTTTTCCGGAAGGAACCAGGAAATCCGCCACTGTAAAATCCGGTGTTGGAAAATTTGCCATGCAATTGAAGAAAGATATTCTACCAATTTTTATTAAAAATTCACCATATTTTTGGAAGTGCTTTCTCAGAAAAGGAAAACTGAAAATAGTTATTGGAAAAAAGATCAAAGCAGAAAGCTTTTCAGATCTGGAAGAAACAAGAGAGAATTATCATAAATTAGCATCAGATGTTTTAAATAAAATATTCAGGCTGGAAAATGAGTGTTAAAATAGCAAAAAATTCCGGGTTTTGTTTTGGTGTAAAAAGAGCAATCAAGATCGCTTTAGAATCCGCAGAAGAAAACCACGAGATTGTAACCATGGGACCGTTAATCCATAACCCGCAAATGGTAGAAAAATTAAAAGAAAAAAGAATTATTAGTGTTGATAATATTTCCGGAATTAAAGGAAGACCTACCATAATACGTTCTCATGGAGTTGGAAAGAAAATCCTTGAACAACTGGAGAAAGATGGAATAGAGGTAATAAATGCAACCTGTCCTTATGTTTCTAAAACTCAAGAATATGCAAAAAAACTTAGTGAGGAAAACTATCAAGTAATTATTATGGGTGATAAAGATCATCCTGAAGTTAAAGCTCTTTGTTCGTATGTTGAGGGTGAATTTACTATTGTAGCTAATGCAAAAGAATTACCTGATAAAACATTTCAAAAAGTTGGGATTATTTCTCAAACTACAAGAAAATTTGAGGATTTTCAGGAATTAGTACGAGCTATCGTTCCTAAATGCCATGAATTGCGTGTTATTAATACTATCTGCAATGCAACAAGTATTCGTCAGAATTCCACATTGAAATTGGCTAAGGAAAGCGATTTAATGATTGTTATTGGTGGGAAGAATAGCTCTAATACAAAAATGCTTGCCAAAATTAGTGAAAATTTTGTAGAGACATACCATATTGAAACAGAATACGAGATTGATAAGATGTGTTTTAAGGATAAAAAAAATATCGGTATAACAGCAGGCGCTTCCACACCAGATTGGATTATAGTGGAAGTGTATAATAAAATTATAGAATGTATGGGGAGTATCAACAATAAAATTAGTAAGGTAGAGGATATCCCCAGTTTTTAGGAGGAGTAATGATTGTTAACGATCAAAAGGAAATTGAGGATGCAAAGAATCCTGTCGAAAAAAAAGAGGAAAAAGAAGAAGTTGTAGAAAAAACTTCAGATACAAAAGAAGAAGAAAGATCTAAAGAAATCACTGAAGAAAAATCTGAAGCTAAAGAAGAACCACAAAAACCCAAACCTGAGAAAAAGAACAATACTGAAGAAGACATGATGTTACTTCTCGACGAGCACTTCAGCAAATTTGCTACTGGAAAAATTGTTGAAGGAGCTGTTGTAAGTGTAGATGAGCGGTCAATTCTTGTCGATATCGGGTTTAAATCTGAAAGTGCCATACCAATTCGAGAATTCACAAATTCACAACTTCCGGAAATTGGCACAAAAATTAAAGTATATATTGACTCGGTTGAAGATGGTTCAGGCAGACTGAAACTTTCCAAGAAAAAAGCTGATTTTTATCTGAATGCAGAAAGACTGGAAGAGATAATGAAGAAAAATGATTCTATTTCCGGTGTTCTCCGTCGTCGTGTAAAAGGTGGTATGATTGTTGATATTAATGGTCTTGAAGCATTTTTACCTGGTTCTCAGATATCCACTAAACCTATTCCGAATTTAGATCAGTTTATTGGAAAAGAAAGTGATTTTAAGATTCTTAAGATCGATAAAGAACGTAGGAATATCATTGTTTCCAGGAAAAAGGTTCTTATTGAAGAGCAGGAATCACGGCTTAAAGATCTCAAATTAAAGATAGTTCAAGATGCCGAGTTAGATGGTGAAGTTAGAAATATCACCGATTACGGTGCTTTTATAGATTTGGGTGGAATAGATGGTCTCCTTCATATTACCGATATGAGTTGGGGTCACATCAAACACCCCTCTGATATGTTGAATATTGGAGATAAAGTTAAAGTTAAAGTACTAAATTATGATGAAAAAAATAATAAAGTTTCTCTGGGTCTCAAACAATTAGTTCCGCATCCATGGGAAAATATTAAAGCTAAATATCCTGAGGGTACGATTGTTAGTGGTAAGGTCGTTAATATTACGAACTATGGTGTCTTTGTTGAACTCGAATCTGGTGTTGAGGGTCTTGTTCATGTCTCGGAAATGAGCTGGACTAAAAGAATTAGGCATCCAAAACAATTACTTAAAGTGGGTGATACAATAAAAGCTATAGTTCTTGCCACATCAAAGGAAGATAGAAGAATCTCCCTTGGGATCAAACAGATGGAACCCAATCCATGGCTAACTATCGAAGAAAGATATCCTGTTGATTCGAAGATTAAAGGGGTTGTAAAAAGTATAACTCCTTTCGGTGTTTTTATTGAGATTGAGGAGAATATCGAAGGATTAATCCATATCTCTGATATCTCATGGACTAAGAGAATTTATCATCCAAAGGAAGTGTTTAAAAAAGGTCAGGAAATTGAAGTTAAAATTCTTTCCATTGATAAGACATTACATAGAATAGCTTTGGGTGTTAAACAGCTTGAGAAAGATCCTTGGGAGGACCTTGATAAAAAGCTTCCCATTAATATTGAAGTAAAAGCGAAAATTGTGAAACTAATTACTAAAGGTGTTTTGGTAGATGTTAATGTAGACAATCACACTGTGGAAGGATTTATCCCCCTATCCCACCTGGCAATTCCTGGTCTCAGGAAAGCAGGTATGGCTTTCGAACTTGGAGAAGAACTTCCTCTTAAAATCATTGAACTCGATCTTGAAAACAGACGACTTATCCTCAGCGTAAAGGCTTATTTTTTTGCAAGAGATGAAAAGGAACTTAAGGCTTTTATAGGAGTACACGAAAAGAAAATTACTGAAAAGAAAGAAAAAAGAAAAGCTATTAAAGAGACTCTTATTGAAAAAGAAGAGAAAGAACCTTCAAAAGAAGAGAAAGAACAGAAGGCTGTAGAAAAAAAGGTAAAAAAGACTGAGGAAGAGGAAAAAGCCAAAACGAAAAAAGAAAAAACAGCTACTGAAAAAGAAAAACCGAAACTGAAAGCAGTAAAAAAAAAGAAGGAAGAAAAACCTGTTGAAAAGAAAAAAGAAGTAAAAACCAAAGGTAAAAAGGAAGAATCTAAGAAAAGAGCTTCTAAAAAACCAGAAGAAAAAAAAGACAAAAAACAGAAAGAAGCTGAAAAGAAAAATAAATAATAAATCACAATAAACTGAAGGCTATCCGGCAGTTAACGGATACCTTTTAGTTTTCAAACATAAAGATGAATAATTCCAAATCAACTAAAAAACGGAAAGAGTCCCAAATACCAATTTCAATTTCCCGAATCTTCTTTATTGGTTTTATGGGTGTGGGGAAAACGTTCTTAGGTAAACAAATTGCAGAAAAATTTAATTTTCCATTTTATGATATTGACCGGGAAATTGAAAAGAAGGCTAATCTCGATGTAACCGGAATATTTCAACAGAAAGGTGAAGAACATTTTAGGGAACTGGAATCTGAAGTACTACTGAATTGGAATAAAGATGGAGTTATAGCCACAGGTGGTGGTATTATAGAATCAGAACGAAATCGAGAATTCTTGAAAAGTAAAAAGAATAAAATTATATGGTTAAATCCCTCTTGGGAAATAATAAGATCTCGAATTGTTAATTCCTACAGGCCTATTGTTATAGAACGAACTGAAGATGAACTTTTTGAACTCTGGGATAAAAGAGTTCACCTTTACAAAGAGTGTGCTGATTTGATTTATGATGGCAGTAGTCTGGAAGAATTAATAAAAAAACTATCTAGGAAATAATTATTATCTAAAGAAAAACCCCGAAATTTTCGGGGCTTTTCTCTCATACTCCTGAATTTTATTTCAAAAGCAGCATCTTCTTCACGCTTGTATAATCTCCATTGTTGTCATCTACATCAAAGATTGAGAAATAGATACCGCTGGCAACGCATCTATTATTATTATCTTTTCCATTCCAGACTACTTTATGATGTCCTGCAGGTTGATTTTCCCTAACAAGTGTTCTAAC
>DAOVQH010000199.1 GCA_030628755.1 Candidatus Cloacimonadota bacterium
AAAACTATAATCATATAATTCCTGAAGCAAAAGGTAAGGCAAAGAGAACAATTGAAGAAGCAGAAGGTTATGCCATCAGTCGTGTGAACCGTGCAAAAGGTGAGGCAGAGCGATTCAATCAAATGTATAATCAATATATTTATGCAAGAAAGGTTACGAAAAAACGACTTTATTTAGAAACAATGCAAAAGATTCTACCTAAGGTTGAAAAGATTTACATAATTGATGATAAGCAAAAGGGAATTCTTCCACTTCTTAATCTGGATAAGGGAGGGAAGTAAGATGAAAAAGTACAGAACAAGACTAATTATAGCATTTATTTTATTGATAGTTATCGTTAATGCATTGTATATTCTGGATGAGAGACAACAGGTAATAATTACACAATTTGGAGACCCTATAGGTGATGCTATCACAAATGCCGGTTTACATATTAAGGTTCCGTTTATTCAGATAGTTCACTACTTTGAAAAACGTATTTTAGAATGGGATGGTGACCCGAAACAAATTCCCACTTCCGATAAACGTTATATCTGGCTGGATACGTTTTCCCGCTGGCAGATTGTTGACCCTCTTAAATTCTATCAAACTGTACGTAATGAAACTTTTGCACATGGACGACTGGATGATATTCTCAGTGGTAAAACCAGGGATATTGTCAGCTCAAATAGTCTGTTCGAAATTGTAAGGGACACAAATAGAAAATTAATATTCACAGAGGAATATGAGGAAAGCTCACTTGAGGGTGTAATTGAAGAAACAATTGATTTTGGTAGAAGCGAGATAGCCAATAAAGTCTTTGAATTATCAGTACCGTTAGTTGCAGAATATGGTATCAAGCTGATCGATGTGAAAGTAAAACGCATTAATTATGTACAAGAGGTTCGAACAAAAGTTTATGAGAGAATGATCTCTGAGCGAAATAAAATCGCTGCAAAATACCGATCTGAAGGTAAGGGAAGTTCTGCTGAGATCCTGGGTAAAATGCAGCGTGAACTAGACCAGATAGAATCCGAAGCATACAAAAGAGCACGGGAAATTATAGGTAAAGCAGATGCTAAGGCAATTAAAATCTATGCCAGAGCTTACAACAAAGATCCCGAATTTTACGAATTTCTTAAAACCCTGGAAACTTATGAAAGTACAATCGATAAGAAAAATACATTAATTATGACTACAGACAGCGACTACTATAAATTTTTAAAAAGCGTAAAATAGGATAAATGGTTGAAAAATATTCCAATGAATATTGGATGGAGTTTGCCATTGAAGAAGCACGGTTGGCATTTCAGGAATACGAAGTGCCGATCGGTGCTATTCTGATCAAAGAAAATAAGATTGTTGCAGCAGACCATAACCGGACAAATCAATTCCAAAGCTCTCTGGCTCATGCAGAAAAACTTATAATAGAAAAAGTAATTTCCTCCGGTGATAAATTTCTTTATGATTATTCTCTTTTTGTAACCGTAGAACCCTGTTTGATGTGTGCCGGAATTATCATTTGGTCACGGGTTGGAAAAGTTGTTTTCGGTTGTTACGATCCAAAAGCTGGAGCAGTAGGTTCAATTTATAATGTTCTTCTAGATAAGAATTTTAGCCATCACCCTGGGGTGATTTCCGGAGTTTTAGAACGTGACTGTTCTGAGTTAATTTCTAGGTTCTTTAAAGAAAAAAGATAGTAATTGAAGACTTTATTAAGATGGAAAAGAGATTATTTTTGTATCTTTTCACTTTCCGAAGCTTACCCAGATTCGGAAAGTTTTCTCTCAACCTGCTTTTCAAATCCTTCTTCATCTCAACCTTCCGAATCTTCTGATATGAGAAAAACTTGGAAGAAAAGCTTCGGAAGGAAGGTAATTTGGGAATACAATTGTATTAATAATTTTATTTTGATTAATTGATCAAGAAAGGTGTATCTATCAAAGTACAACTTTTATGCAAAAGCGTTCCCAAGAAAATCTTGAAAACGAGATGAACCTTATAAGAAATCAGTGCATTACAATAGTCAATATTCAATAGTAAATTGTAAATTACGGAGAGTTGCCGGAGTGGTTGAACGGGGCGGTCTCGAAAACCGTTGTCCCGATTTTCGGGACCCAGGGTTCGAACCCCTGACTCTCCGCCATGAATAAAAGCTGCTGAAAAGGCAGCTTTTTTAGTTAACTGGTTGATTGGTTAACTGGTTAGTTTATCTGGAATGAAAAAATTAATATTATCTTATTGGTAAAAAAAAAAGTAAAAATAAATTTTTTAGCTTGCCAAAATTATAATAGAATTCATTTTCAATTTTTGAGGTGGTTTATTGAAATTAAGTCTTTTATTAAAAGTGAGAAATTAAAATAAATTAAGGAGGTTGAAGTATGAAAAAAGTTTTATGGTTATTAGCGTTGATGGGTATTATTCTTGCAGGATGTAGTGAAGATGGAACTTTGAGGATCACGAATAACTCTAACTATTCGGCTTGGTTCCAACTAGGTAGCGGAGGTTCCACAAACAACCTTAACTCAGGTCAGGTTTATGAAAAAGATTACACCTTGAGTACATCCATATTTGGTGATGAAGATAAAAAAGTAACTGTATATTATGGGGGAGATTTCGTATTTTCCAATCAAGTAAATAAGACAATAAGACCTGGTTCAACTTCAAAAGTTAATATCTATTCTGATGCCGGTGTTATTCGTCTCGAAAATGAAACTTACTATGATATTGTTGAGGTTTATCTATCTCCCTGCGATGATACTTCATGGGGTGATAATAATCTTACTGGGACAATTGGGTATAATGAATATGTTGAATGGTTAGTCAGTCCAGGATGTTGGGATGTTAAATTTTATGACGAAGATGGTTCTTATTACATAATTTGGGAAATCTACATTGATATAGAAGATACATACACTATCACTTTTGTACCGAGTATGAAAGGTAGTAAGAATGGAGACGATGTTAAAGCTATAAATGCACTTCAATGTAAGACAGAAACAATAGATAAATGTGAGCAAAAGGAAAGATAGAACATCGATACCCAGTATAACGGCGGAGCAATCCGCTGTTTTTTTTATTTATTGGAATTTATAAATTCCCGGATTGGTCTATAAGATTTTCTATGATAGCGTGTTATACCATACTCAGCAATTGCTTCCAGATGTTCTTTTGTGGGATATCCTTTATTTTTCATAAAATTGTAATTCGGATACTTTTTATGAAGCTTTCTCATTAATCTATCACGCGTAACTTTTGCCACAATTGAAGCAGCTGCAATAGAAGCTAATTTTCCATCTCCCTTTATAATTGCTTCTGAGAAATTTTCTATTTTTTTCGGGATCTTATTTCCATCGATCAAGCAAATATCAGGTTTAAGTTTTAGTTTTAGTACAGCCTTTTCCATTCCCAGAAGAGTTGCCTGCAGGATATTTATCTTATCGATTTTATTTGAAGGAACTGATACTACTTTCCAGTCCAATGCATGTTTTGTAATAAGTTTGTAGAGTTCCTCACGTTTTTTTTCTGTGAGTTTTTTTGAATCGTTCAATCCTTCAATTCTGAGATCTGGGTTTAATATAACAGCTGCAACTATCACAGGACCGGCAAGAGGACCTCTGCCAGCTTCATCTACTCCAGCAATTATTTTAAAATATTTACGATATCGTTGCTCATTTTTATATAGCATTACTTGAGTCCACTCTAAAAAGGTATTTCCCGTCCCGAATAATCGGGACGAAAAATACATGCGGATATTACTGAATTTACACAAAACATTTTCGAGTATTTCGTGTGTTTCGCGGGTTTTTATAGTAAACTCACTACTTATTTTTCCAATACAAAAAACAATCGGGTAAAATTTTTGTCTAATATATGCAAATCTCTGTTTATTAGATTTTCTTTGTAACCTATACTATAAATTCCTTTAAGTTTGAAATCGGTTCTTTTAATTAATTCTGTGATTTCTTCTACTTTATAGATTTTCTGTTTGTGAATTTCATCAGTTCGTGAATAGAGAAATCCTTTTTTTATAAAAAATGTAAGATGGGTTGTTTGAATTGAATAAGTCGGGTCAAAATTACTCTGTTGAATGAAATAACTACCATTTTTATCTTCCATGTTCACAAATTCATTGAAATTGCGTTCACAATTCTTTTGAGTTGTAAGATCGAAAATGAAAAGTCCCCTTTTAATAAGGGATATGTAAACATTTTTTAGTAGTTTTTTTATCTGTTCTTTTTCTAAAAGGTAATTTATACTATCGAACAATAGTAACACCATGTCGTAGGTTTCTTCGGGAACTTTAGCTGTCATATCCCTTTGTAAAAGATTTGGACGAAATGGCTTTTGAGAAGCTATCTTCAGCATTTCTTCAGAAATATCCGAAGCATCTACATGCAAACCTTTTTTCACTAATCTGTTGGAAATATTAGCTGTTCCACATGCTAATTCCAGTACTCTCTTTGGGTTTTCGTTATGACTTTTGCTAAATTGCTTTAGCAGGAAATTTACCCATTTATCATAACTCACGTGAGACATATATTTATCGTAGTATTTTGCAAAGAGAGAATAATTTCTGACTTGTATTTTTTTAGATGGGAAAAGAAGCTTTTCAGCAAACCTGATCGCCTGTAATAGACTCTTCTCTGAAGCAATTCCTTTTCCCGCAATATCAAACGCAGTACCATGGTCTACGGAAGTTCGGATAAAAGGTAACCCAAGTGTTACGTTCACTCCTTCTTCTGTGGAAATCATTTTGAAGGGAATAAGTCCCTGGTCGTGGAAAGCTGAAATGATAAGATCATATTCTGTCGCTTTTCTGGAAAAGAACATATCAGCAGGAAATGGACCATCAATGTTGATATTTTCCTCAGCCAGTTCATCCAGCACAGATTTAACCAGAATATCTTCCAAACCAAAGGCACCGCTTTCACCTGCGTGGGGGTTTATTGCGAGCATTGCCATTTTAGGAGATTTTATAATTTTGGAAACCTCTTCATAAATTAGTTTGAGTTTTGTCTTTTGAATATCTTTTGAAAGAGTTTTGGAAACTTCACTCACAGCTATATGCGTGGTTAATAACGCCAGATTGAAGTAAGGTCCCCAGAAGGACATAATAACATCTTTTGTGCCAGATTTTTTTGCGAAAAATTCAGTATGCCCAA
>DAOVQH010000074.1 GCA_030628755.1 Candidatus Cloacimonadota bacterium
AGAACTCAAAATAAACCTATCGGAGTTGCTGAATATCGTCTAACGAAAGAATTACCTGAATCACTAAAAGGTAAATTACCAACAGCCAAAGAGCTTGAAGAAAAAATTAAGGACGAACTGATTGAATAAAAGCACTTAACAGGCAGCTTCACTCAGTAGCGTGGCAGACTCAAAACATTAAACAACATTACGCTTCGCTGCAGTAAGACATATCACCACGACACATTAAGTACGATTTGAATATGATCAGTTTATTATTGATTACCCTTTCGGACTATATTGCCTTTTCAACCACTGGCTCAATCCATCCAAACCAGGAAATAAAACCCGTTCTGTAACGTTTGCCTGATCCGGTTTATCGCGAATTTCCCATTTTAGTTCTTTTGGTATAATAATTTTTCTCCAGATGTCCGGACGCTCTTGAAGCCATTCATCAAGAATCAGCTTAGGATTTGAGGAAATTGAACAAAAAGCAAACTTATTTATAAATCTGTCATCTTTGGATGAAGGCTCAATGAAAAGTACAAAATCATTTTTCACCAACCTTTAAATGTCCCAGAAAATTCCTAATACAAGCCTGTGTGAATCGCAGTCTGTTTCTGGGATCGAAAGACTTGTTATCTTCATCCCTCAATTCCAGATGTAGATGAGATTTCTTACTACTATTTCGAAGATTCCCTGTACGACCGGTCAATCCAACCACTGTATTCCCATTTACTTCCTGACCCAATTTTACATACACTTCGTTCAAATGTGCATAGACACTCTCTATACCTTCAGGATACAGAATACGAACTGTCTTCCCATATTCAATTTTTACAGAATCTATTTTTCCACTCGGTTTTTTACATTGAACTTTAACCAGATAATGTGGATTATCACTTACTTCCGTGACAATCCCATAATCTGCAATAGGATATACTGGAGTGTTTTCCGGAGCATAAAGATCCATTCCTTCATGGACTCTTTTCCGCTCCCTTGTTCCACGAATACATCCATAATGATCTGCCCATCTGTTTTTTATATATTTTTTAAGAAGTTCATTAAATGTCAATCCATCATTAAAAGGAGATTTATATTTACTATATTTCTCTATGAACTCCGGTGTCAAAAGGACAACAGGCTCATCAAAATATTTTGGTGACAGAGCAATCAAAGAATCTGATTCACAGGTAATTATGGTGATATTATCTATCTTGCTTTGAAGATACCGGATATAAAAAAAGTTCACGATAATAGTGAGTATTAGAATCAACAATATCAAAATTCGAATATTTACAGGTGCTTTTAATTTCATCATTCCTCTATAATAAAAATTATGAAGTCAGACTGTTCATTATAAAAAAATTGGCAATAGTTTTAGATTAATAAACCCAATTATATTTAAATTTGTAATGTATAATATTAGGGTCATTCTACTTGACAGCAAAAACCTCCTACAAATATTTTGTTCGTTCTCGATCATCGGTTAGGAAAAATAATAAGGAGAAAACATGAAAACAGAAACACCAAAGGCAGATCAAATAAAGCACGACTGGTATTTGGTCGATGCTAAAGATATGGTTCTGGGTAGATTAGCCACGCAAATTGCAACTTTATTGCGTGGTAAGAATAAACCCTATTTCAGCCCACATTTAGATACCGGGGATTATGTAGTTATAATCAATGCAGAAAAGATAAAACTTACTGGGAATAAAGAATTACAAAAAACCTATCAGCGATATAGTGGATATCCTGGTGGTAGAACTGAAATCCCATTCAAAAGAATGCTAAAAGAGCAACCTGAGCAAATCATAATTCACGCAGTTAAGGGAATGCTTCCAAAAAATATATTAGGAAGACGACTGATTAACAAATTGAAAGTGTACACGGGTAGTGAACATCCACATACTGCTCAACAACCAAAAACATTATCTTTAACTAACTAGGGAGAATTTTAATGCAATATTTTGATGCTGTTGGAAGAAGAAAAAAATCAGTTGCAAGAGTGCGTCTCACTCCTGGAACTGGAAAAAGAATTGCAAATAAAAGAACTATGAAAAACTACCTTCAAAGAGAAACTCTCGAAATGATCATCGAACAACCCTTAAAACTTGTTGGACTTTCTGATAAAGTTGATATAAATGTAAATGTTGATGGTGGTGGACTAACCGGTCAAGCTGGTGCAATTCGTCTTGGAATCTCGCGGGCTCTTATAAAATACGATGAAGAACTCAGACAGTCTTTGAAAAAAGAAGGATTTCTCACTCGTGATCCACGTATGGTCGAAAGGAAAAAAGCAGGTCAACCAAAAGCAAGGAAACGATTCCAATTTTCTAAGCGTTAATATTATAAGCCTTTTAGGATATGAAGAAATTCAAAATCTAACTGAATCTTTGTACCCATTAAGGTAAAAATAAATCTATTTGGGATTTGCAAGGCGGTGTCCGGCGTAGCCTGATTGAATTGCAGTTAATTTCAAATAGAAAAAATAACCGTAACAAGGAGAAAAGAAAGAATGTCAGTTGTAACAATGAAGGCTCTTTTGGAGAGCGGTGTTCATTTTGGTCATCAGACTCACAAGTGGAATCCCAAAATGGACAAGTATATTTTCATCAAAAGAAATGGAATTCATATTTTAGACCTTAAACAAACCCTGGATGCAGTTAATGAAGCTTATATGTTTCTCAAAGAAATTGTAAGCAAAGGTGAAACAGTACTTTTTATCGGAACAAAAAAACAAGCTAAAGAAGCAATCGAATCTGCTGCAAAGAAGTCTGGTGCTTTTTATATAAGCAATCGATGGTATGGTGGAATGCTTACTAATATGCGAACTATCCGTCGTAGCATAGAAAAATTAGAATACTATGAGCAAATAGTTGAAGATGGCACTATCAACAGCTTCACAAAATTAGAAGCTCAAAAGATGAAAAAAATCTACGACAAAATCAATTCTGCGCTCAGCGGAATCCGTGACATGGATAAACTCCCCGGTGCTGTTTTCATCGTTGATACAATTAAAGAAAAAATTGTGGTTAACGAAGCACGCAAACTTAATATTCCCATTGTTGCAATGGTTGATACAAATGCAGATCCGGATCTTGTAGATTACATTATCCCAGCAAATGATGATGCTATTAGAGCTATCTTTTTACTTACCGATATTATGGCAAATGCAGTTATCGAGGGCAAACAAATCCTTCTTGAAGGAGCAGGTATCATCCATACAGAAGAAGAGAAAAAAACAGAAGAGGAAATTAAAACACCCGAAGTAACACCTGAAAAAGAACCAAAAGAAGAAAAACCAAAAGCAAAAGCTCCTCCAGAAAAAGAAGTAAAAAAACCGGAAAAGAAAGAAAAAACAGAAGAAGAACCTAAAAAACCTGAAGTTAGAAAAGGACCTGCAAAGAAAGCTCAACCCAAAGAAGAGAAAGCTGAAGAAAAAAAGACTGAAAAGAAAATAGCAAAAAAAGAAACACCTAAAAAAGAAATATCTGAAAAACCGAAACTCGAAGAAAAGAAAAAACCAGAAAAAAAAGCAAAAGAGATTAAAACTACAGAAAAAATAAAACCAGAAATTAAGAAAAAAACTCCTACAAAAACCAAAGAATCAAAAGAAGCAAAACCTTCAAAATAATTCTTTAATAAAAAAATCAGGAGATTTATAATAATGAATATTTCTGCAAAAATGGTAATGGAACTCAGAGCAAAAACCAACGTCGGAATGATGGACTGCAAAAAAGCTCTTATCGAAACTACCGGTGATATGGATAAAGCAATTAAATACCTTCGCGAAAAGGGTATCAGCAAAGCTGCTAAAAAAGCAGAGCGTGAAACTAAAGAAGGACGTATCCATTCATATATTCACGGAAATGGTAAGATTGGGGTGATGCTTGAAGTTAACTGCGAAACAGACTTCGTTGCTAAAAATGAAAAATTTATAGGACTCTGCAAGAATATTGCGATGCATATAGCAGCTTCCAATCCTCTGGCAATTTCAGAAGAAAATCTAGATCCGAAAACCATTGAATCGGAAAAAGAGATCTATAGAAACAAAGCTCTAAACGATGGAAAACCAGAAAAAATCGTTGATAAAATTGTAGAAGGACAGATCAGAAAATTTAAAAAAGAGAATTGCCTGTTAGATCAGGAATTTATAAAAGATACTGATAAAACTATTAGAGATTTATTGAACGAAACAATTATGGCTATGGGAGAAAACATAAAAATAGCCAGGTTTGTTCGATACAGTTTAGGAAATTAATTATGCTAAATTATAAGCCGGAAAAGATTAATAAGATTATTTTAAAAATCAGTGGTGAAATTCTTGCCGGGAAAATGGAATTCGGAATTGATCTGGATGCAATTAATAACCTCATTAATGATATAATATCGGTTAAGAAACTTGGTTTTAGTATTGGTATAGTTCTTGGTGGTGGAAATTTTTTCAGAGGAGCTTCTAAAACAGGACAATATTTGAACCGATCCATCGCTGACAATATCGGTATGCTTGCTACAATTCAAAACACCTTAATCATGAGCGGGCTACTTCAAACCAAAAATTATCTTACCGAGATATACTCAGCTATCCAGATTGATAAAGTCGCTAAATTCTATACTCCGAGCAGAGCAAATACTTCTATCAATGAAGGGAAAATCTGCTTCTTCTGTGCTGGAACAGGAAACCCGTTTTTTACCACAGATACTGCTGCAGTTCTCAGAGCTGTTGAATTAAACGCAGATATTGTTTTCAAAGGTACTAAAGTTGATGGAGTTTATTCTGCAGATCCAGTCAAAAATAAAAATGCAGAACTTTTTCAAAATATTACTTTTGATGAAGCTTTAGAAAAACAGCTGAAAGTTATGGACATGACTGCGTTTTCTTTGGCTAGAGAGTACAACATGGCAATTAAAGTATTTAATATTTCTAAGAAAGGAAATTTGAAAAAAGCTATTTTGAGTAAAGAAGTTGGTACTTTTGTCCACGGATAAGGAGAAAGCATGGAAGAACTGAAAAAAAAATTAGAAAAAAGAATGGAAGGTGCTTTTAATGCCTTACTGCAGAATTATACAAAAACCAGAACAGGTAGAGCAAATGCTTCTAATCTTGATCATATCCGAATTGATTATTACGGTGCTTCTACTCCAATAAAACAGCTTTGTAATATTACTATCCCGGAACCTCGTCTTATTGTTATTCAACCCTGGGATAAAACCATTCTAATTGATATAGAAAAGGCAGTTCTGGCATCCAATATCGGTGTTACACCTGAAAATGATGGAAATGTTATCCGCCTTCCCTTTCAACCGTTAACAGAGGATACTCGTAAAAATATTGTGAAACAGATAAAACAAATGGCTGAAGATGGGAGAATTGAAATACGAAATATCCGGAGAGAAGGAAATGAATCAGTCAAACAAATGGAAAAAAACGGAGACATAAGCATAGACGAACAAAAAAAACTTCTTAAGGATATACAGGACCTAACCGATAAATGGATTGAAAAAATTTCTGAAACTTCCGATTCAAAAGAAACTGAAATAATGGAAGTCTAATCTATAAAAAGTATAACTCCTTAATTCGTTATAGGAGCTTAATGTGACATTTATAATCACTTCTGAATGTGTTAAATGTGGTCTCTGCATGGATAATTGTCCCACCTCTGCTATTATTGAAGGAGAAGAACAATATATAATTACCGATGCTTGTATTAATTGCGCTCAATGCCAGGAAATTTGTCCTATAGATGCAATCCAAGGCGTAAAAATGAATGGTCAATAAAACTACTTTGAACTGATAACCAACTCAGCAAAGCGATTCCAGGAATATTTTCGGTTCTCAATTTTAATATTTTCTTTTAATTTCTTTTCATCTAATTTGAAAAAATCTACAACTGCTTGAGCGAAATCATCTGAAGAACAGGATTTTGCCACAATACCTGTTTCCTTATCCTCAATTATTTCAGGAAGTCCTCCAACCGGAGTAACGACAGCACCTAATCCCATATCAAAGCCAATTTGAGCAACTCCACTTTGAGTTGCCTGTTTATAGGGAAGAGCCAGCACATCCGCAGCTTTGAAAAAAACCTCAACTTCTTCATTAGGAACGAACTGTCTGCGGAAAGTTACTTTATCATTTAGTTCCAATTCATTGATAAGATCATAATATAGCTTTGAGTTTCCATAAACTTCACCAACGATCAAAAGATGGGCATCCGGCATTTGTTCCAAAACAAATGGAAGGGATTTGATCAAAATGTCTAAACCTTTATAAGGCTTAATATAACCAAAGAACAGGATAACTTTCTTATCTTTCAAACCCATTTTTTCTTTTGCTTCCTGTTTGTTGAAACGATTGTTATTATAAAATGTATAAGTTGGATGAAACCCGAGAGTAATATCTTTTTTCGGGAATAACCTCTTCCCATCATCATAAACAGAATGGGAAAGTGTTACAATGCTGTCAGAATATTGCATACCATATTTTATCAGTTTTTCAGCAAAAGCCCACTTTTCATGGCTCTCAAGGTTATGTGCGATTGTTATGATTTTTATATCCTGTTTCTGCTTAATTTTCCTGGAGATTATTCCATAAGCAAGTGACATAAAAGGTATCCAGTAATTGAAGATAACCAGATCCGGTTTGAAATCAATGATTCTTTTGGCAGTTGATGAAAAACTAAATGGATTATAAGGTGTTAATAATCTTTCATTAGGGATCTGGAGGAATATATTACTTCTGTCATATTGTGTTTTCCCCGGAAATAAAAATGATGGATATTGTCTTTTGAAATTAATACTTAATACTTCATTTCCCTGAGATAGTACTTCAAACAGATGAGCAGTAAATTGAGAAATTCCACCCCTGAAAGGATGAACAGGTCCGATAATTACTATTCTTAAATCTTTCCCCAATTTTTCCTCAGAATTATTTTCACTTCATTTCAAACAAAAATGAATCATATTTTTTTATCGTTAAGAACAAAAGAATCTTCTAATTCACTATTGATGCTTGTTTTCGTTATTCCAATTTATCTATATTCTCTGTTGTTTCAACTTTCTCTGACTTTTCTTTTGCTATTTTCTCCTTTTCTTTCTTTGAAATTACTACCTTCTCAATAAACTCGTCGAATAGGATGTCAGGACACATTTCAGCGATGCTGTTAACAATTTCCAACATATTCGGAAAATTAATTGTAAATTCAAAAACCTTTTCTTTATCATTATCCGAATACTTCAATCTTATCATTTTTCTTTTAGCATCGTTCAGCTCCATTCGTTTTAAGGAATTCCAGTAAATTTTAATAGATTTCCGTGCTAGATACCTGAAAGCAATTTTTTCTTTTGTAAAGAGAATGCTATTCAAGGTTAATAGATTTTTAAAAACAGAATTTGCTGCCAGGAACATTATTGCAAAGGGAACAAATTTATAAAACTTAGAGGAATCCATACCAATCCTTGTGAAGATAAGCCAGAAAGAATAAGCAATTGCCAGAACTCCGAAGGTTAAAGTAAACCAGCGCATAAACTGGTTAAATTTATACACACGTGGTAATCCTTTTTGCTTATTTATATCGATAAGATCTTCCAATTTATTCATAATTTCCTCGATTCAACTCGTCTAGCACAAATTCTGGTGCAGTATAATTTCCAAATATCTCCAGGTCAATTCCTTCACCATGAAAATCACTGCCACCTGTTCTGATCAAATAGTTATTCTGTGCTATCTCGTTGTAGTGATAAATCGTTTCGTCATTACTCTTTGCATAAAATACTTCCAGTCCATCAATCCCGAAGCGAATTAAATCATAAACCAGCCTGTCGTCTCTAAGAGAATATGGGTGAGCCAGAACACTTATCCCGCCTGCCCTGCGTATTGCTTTTATCACTTTCTTTGATGAAGGCGCGGATTTAGGAACGTAAGCATAACAGTGCTCCCCGATGTATTTTTCAAAAGCTTCATACTTGTCTTTACAATATCCTGCGTTGATCATAGCACGAGAAATGTGTGGTCTTCCCAGGTAATTATTCTCCCCGGTAAGTTCCTGAACTTGTTCCATTTTCAGTTTGATACCCTGTTCATTCAGTTTTTCAACCATCTTTTTTGCACGTTCATACCTGCTGTCATATATAGATTTCAATAGAATGTTAAGCTTTTCATCTTCAGTATCGATATTGTAGGCAAGGATATGAACATCTCGACCTTTATGGAAACTGCTTATTTCAACACCGGGAATTAATTCAATTCCATTTGTCTCTGCCAGGTCTTTTGCAGCTCGATAACCTCCCAGATTATCATGGTCTGTGATTGCAATTACATCATATCCCCGTTCTTTAGCAAGTTCTAAAACCTCCTTTGGAGAAAGGAGACCATCAGAATAGTTCGTATGTATATGAAGATCTATCTTTTTCATTTAAATCCTTTAATTTTTTTAAGTATTTGAATTTTCAAAAAGCTGATATTTGTCAACGGAAATGTATTCTTATTTAGAGTAGCCATTTTTGGAGTAGCCGACTCCGTCGGCATAATTCGGCGACGGAGTCACCGATTCCACATTATTTTTGCTAAGCTTGACGGAGTCAAGCACCCCATAATATCTTTTATTTATCCGAAAAAAGAATTTTAAAATTCCTATCCGGCATAAAATTCTCTTTATACCAATAGAAAATGTACTTATTCCCTATATCCTTTAAACTGTCTGGCATATAGGAAAGAGAATCCAGTATGAGCTCTTTGGGAAAAGTTAGAGTGTAATTCACCTGTTCGAACGGTCTGCCCCAGCTTTGTGTTGTAACTAAAATGTATTCAGCTTTATTACCCAGAAGTTTCTGACAGTAAGAGATTCTATATTTTACTGTAGTATCAGGTTCAATCTCTAAAGTAAAAAATGCGCCTTTCTCATTTCTACGAATAATTGTATCGATCGAATCACTCAGAACATTTATAGCTCTGATAGAATCAACCTCTCCATATAGTGTATCCACAGGAAAGGGATAAAATAGAATTTTTTTTATTTCTTTGTCTTTAAAATTACGAAAGTAGTAAATTCCATCTACATAAAAATATTCATCTTTTATTTCAAAGTTAAGGTCTTCACGAAAGAACTGCAGGTCGAGGGGGAAAAGATCTGTAATAAAAAACAGTATGAAAAGTATAGATAATTTCTTCAATTTTATTTACATTAATGCCAAATGTTCTCATGCATTAACATCATAAAAATCATATTCACCTTCGGAACGGTTGGAGAACGAATCAACCGTTGCGAATCCGGCAGCTGCCGGAGTTCGCAAGGTTTGTGTTTCTATTTCAACAGCAGCATCTTATTACAGGCTACTTCTTTCCCACCTACAATTAACTTATATAGATATACTCCAGATGGCATTTCTTTTGCATTCCACACGACTGAAGACTTTAGTCCGGCAGAGACGGATTGATTGTTGCTGATCAGTAATCGGTCTACTTTTTGTCCTCTTGAATTGTAAATTTCTATCTGCCA